>RPPD01000172.1 GCA_003818675.1 Spirochaetaceae bacterium | reverse complement strand
TCCGAGGGATTAAAAAGGAAGATTTCCATGTTCACAAACGTCGAGGAAGAGGCGGTTATATCTGCGCACAATGTGAAACACACCATTTATGAAATCCCCGTAAGTTTTGAAAAACAGGATCTGGATAAAATAATATTCAAAAAACTTGATATAAAGACAAAAGTTGTAAACGGCAAAATCCGAGAATGGGAAAAGCTGATCAATGGGTATATAAATGCCGATGTAACGGTAAAGATCGGAATAGTGGGCAAATATATCGAGCTTCACGATTCCTATAAATCCGTTTTTGAGGCATTGGTGCATGCGGGAATTAAAAACTGCGTGAAAATAGAGCTGGTCAAGATAGATTCGGAGATGCTGGAAACAGGTGATATTTCAATACTGGATACTGTACACGGGATTCTCGTGCCCGGAGGATTCGGCCAGCGCGGGATCGAGGGTATGATTATTGCAGTAAAGCATGCGAGGACACACAATATTCCGTATTTCGGCATCTGCCTGGGCATGCAGATGATGGTCATTGAATATTCAAGGAATGTACTGGGCCTTGAAGGAGCCCATTCCACTGAATGTGCCCCTTCAACTCCACATCCTGTGATCAGCCTGCTTGAAGAGCAGGAAAATGTCAAAACTATGGGCGGTACAATGCGTCTGGGTGCCAACCAGTCCAGACTCACCAGGGGAACCCGAATATTTGAATTTTACGGCGAAGAGATGATTCCCGAACGGCATCGTCACCGATATGAGGTTTCAAATGCCTACCGGGATGTGCTTGAAAAGCACGGACTCTGCATCAGCGGGACCACAGCAGGAAATGAGCTTGTTGAATCCGTGGAGTGGAAGGCCCCGGGGTGGGGAATCGGTGTCCAGTTCCATCCTGAATTCAAATCACGGCCCATATCACCACACCCGATTTTCTATAATTTTGTTAAAGAGTGTACCAAGTCATGCGTATAAAAAAATATTCCCTTTTGGTTTGTATAACTTTATTGTTTTTTGCATGCTCCCTGGATTACCAGGATAACCAGGGAACCAAAGAACTCTCTGACAAAATACCAGAGGCGGTCTTTACTGACTTTGTTCATATGTCCGTAAAGGAAACCAGACTGTTATTCAGTCTTGAGGCAAAGGAAGCGCAGCTTTTCCAGAAGCAAAAGCGGACGGTTCTCACCGGAGTCCGCTTTCGCGAATATGATGATAACGGAGAAATATCGGTTGAAGGCCATGCGAACAGGGCCATCTATTATACAGATACAGAGAACGCGGAAATCTACGGTGCTGTGTATTTCCGTTCCAATCAGGAAGAAATCACAATGTATGCGGAAAGTCTTTTCTGGGACAGGAAGTCCAGAATGCTTTCAGCCTACGTTGGAGAAACGGTACGTATAAACAAAGATGATGGGTCATATATAACTGGCAGCGGATTTTCAGCGGATGCGCGGAAAAAGTCCATCAACTATTCATCCGGAGTATGGGGCAAATATATCCATGAAGACGAATAGCGTAGTTCTTGCAATTGTTCTATTTGTTCTCATGATCGCTGTTGCAGCCGCGGATGATTTCACGTTTTCCGGTGACCGCGTGTCCAGTGTTTTCGCCCGCGGTCGGGAGCGTACACTGCTTTCCGGACATGCGAGAATCAGGTCGGACAAGAATGTAATAACCGCAAATGAAATAGAACTATTCGGCAAGGATTCCACCTTTGCGATCTGCCGCGGTAATGTCCGGTTTATAAACGTGGAGCGCGGTCTGGAGCTCACCTGCGAGGAACTTTTCTATGACAGGGAGCAGAAGGTCATAAGGGTCAAGGGAAACGCGATAATGGCTGACAGGGAAAATGAGGTCATTGTAAAGGGCGGTTTCATCGAGCACCATGAAGAAACTGATATTTCCGTTATCCAGATTGGCGTTCGTATTTTAAAAGAAGACATGGTCTGCCGCGCGGAATTTGCCACTTACATCAGGGAGAAGGATCAACTGGAGCTGACTGGAATGCCCGTTGTGTACTGGAAGGGTGATGAATACCGCGCTTCCAAAATATACATAGACCTGAACAAGGACGAGGTAAAACTGGAGGGAAGTGTGGAAGGCCAGATCACCTCGGAGGAAGAGGAAAAAAAGGAACCAGAACCGCTCGCCCCGGGGAAAACACCTCCTCCTGTAGAGCCTGATAAAACACCGCCGCCTTCCGAACCGACTCCCGCACCAATAGCTTCCCCGGAGAGCGAGGAAGGGGAAGAATGAGCAGAACGGCAAAATCCTCATTTCCCAAAAGCACGCTTTCGGTCAAAGGACTGGTCAAGGATTACGGGAAAAAGCATGCGGTAGCGGGCGTCAGCTTTTCCATGGATATGGGGGAAGTTGTTGGTCTTCTGGGTCCCAATGGCGCCGGCAAGACCACCATTTTTTACATGATTGTGGGATTCATCAAGCCAACTGCTGGCGAGATTTATCTTGATGAAAAGGAAATTTCCCGTGAACCCATGTACGTTCGGGCCCGCGAGGGTCTGTCTTATCTTCCCCAAGAGGCGTCCATTTTCCGTAAACTCACTGTTGAGGAGAATCTTCTCGCTGTCCTGGAACTTAGAAAGAACCTTCCCGTAGAACAGAGAATGGCGACACTGGAATACCTGTTGGATGAACTTGGCCTGCAGAAAATACGCAAGCAGAAGGCTTACACGCTTTCAGGAGGAGAGAGGCGAAGGACAGAAATAGCACGCGCCCTGGCTATCGAGCCCAAGTTTCTCTTGCTTGACGAACCCTTTGCCGGGATTGATCCCAAAGCTGTTTCCGATATCCAGGGGATTATCCGGGACCTGTCCAAAAAGGGCATCGGTGTGCTGATAACTGATCACAGCGTGCACTATACCCTGGAGATCACGAAACGTTCATATATAATCAACCTGGGCGAGATTATTTTCAACGGTACGAAGAAGGAACTGCTTGCCAACCAGGAAGTCCGTTCAATATACCTTGGTGAAGACTTCGTCATGCATTAGTTTCAGGTTTAGGAACTCGGTCTGCAGCCTTGGCTTTTTCGGTTTTTTGCCCCATAAAAACAGTTGAAATTCCCTTCCTCTTGAGACAGAATTTGGGTAGGATGTCGGTTGGAGGATAGTGGTGCAGATACAGAAACATGAGTTGCGCCAGGAACAGCGCCTGAGGATGAGCCCGCAGCTCCTCCAGGCAATCAAACTCATGGCAATGCCCATACAGGATCTCAGGCTCACCATTAGGGAAGAGATAGAGAAGAATCCCGCTCTTGAAATTACCGAGGACCGCTCATCAGATTCGTACGACGAGGTTTCCACCCAGAGGGACGAGGAGAACTATTTCGAAAACACCTCGGACTCCGGATTCATCTCCGGGGGGAGCGAAAGCTCCGATGCCAAGCAGCGGTTTCTGGAAGGGGTTCTGACCCGTCATGAATCCCTGCATGACCACCTGCTCTGGCAGCTGAAACTCCAGCTCCTCCCCGAGGAATGGTACCGGATCGGCGAACTGGTCATTCTGAATCTTGACGACAATGGGTTTCACCGCGAACCCCCCGAACTCCTGGTCGCGGAGGAGGACCTTCCCGCTCTCCAGCGCGTAATCCCGATTATCCAGCGGTTTGACCCTGTGGGTGTCTGCACAAAGGGATACGAGGAGGCCTTGCTGGTCCAGGCTCGGCAACTGCCCGATCCTCACCCGCTCCTGATTCCCATCCTTGAGAAACACCTCCCCCTGCTTGAAAAAGGCAAATACAAAGATATCGCCAAGGCCCTCGGAACAAAGGAGAGCGAGGTTGAGCGGGTGCTCGCAACGATCAAGACCCTGGAACCGCTTCCCGGCAGGGATTTTTCAAGCGAAGAGGCCAAATACGTCATCCCGGACATAAGGGTAAAAATCAGCGAAGGCGAGTTTGTCATTGTTCTGAATGACGAGGAGATACCGGTTTTGGGCATCAATCCGTTTTTCGATGAAATGAAAGACCAGAAGGAAAAGGAAATCAAGCAGTACGTAAACGCAAGGATCTCGGACGCCAGGTGGTTCATCCGGAGCATCAACCAGCGGAACGAGACCCTGTTGAAAACCGCCCGCGCGATCGTGGAATTCCAGCGGGATTTTTTCAGGCGCGGGCCCAAGTACCTGGTCCCTCTCACCCTGAAGGATATTTCCGAGTCCATCGGGGTCCATGAGGCGACGGTCTCCCGCATAACCACCAGCAAATACATCCAGACCGAATGGGGAATTTTTGCGCTGAAGTACTTTTTTACGAATTCCATTTCCGGAACAGGGTCCCAGGGATCGCGCTTCTCCAAGGAGGGTGTGAAGCAGATCATGAAGGAACTTATTGAAAAAGAGCCGAAAAACTTGTCTGATACTAAAATTGTTGAGATATTATCAAATCGGGGGATAAAAATCGCGCGACGGACAATCGCGAAATACCGGAAGGAACTTGGTATAATGTCATCTTTCGACAGAAAACAATAGGAGGGAAAGAAAATGAACATCGAAATTAGGGGCGTGCACCATGAAGTCGGGGAGAAAGAGAAGGACCTCATAAACAAGAAACTGGGCCGCCTTTCATTTGCCGAGGATGGAATAGTCGACCTGCATTTCATAATTATGAAGGAAAAGAGCGGATTCAAGGTGGAGTCTACGGTTCATTTCCGCTGGGGTCACCAGTTTTTCCTCCACGCGGACGATCATGACGTCACCAAGGCCATCGATTTGTTGTTTGACAAACTTGAGGTGGCTATAACCAAGGAAAAGGAAAAAATAAAGGAGCACAAGGGGGGCGTCTCCCCGGACAAGGTTTAAAAAATATGGAAAAATTCACCGTACTGGATCTCTTGCAGCTTGATTTGAAGGAGCACGATGCCCTTGACCTGAAGTGCATCGGGGGGCGGCCGGGGCTTGTCCGCGAGAGCAAGGTTCCCGAATTAAACCGCCCCGGGCTTGCCTTGAGCGGTTTCTTTGACAATTTCGCGGAACAGCGGCTCCAGCTCTTCGGCCGGGGTGAACATTCCTATCTGCAGAAGCTGGATCAGGAGAAAAACACGGCGTCCATCAAAGATCTCTTTAAATACGAAGTGCCATGTTGCGTTTTCACGCACAAGCTTGAGCCTACGCATTCTTTTTTTGAGTCGGCCGAGGAGCAGGGATGCCCCCTCCTCCAGCCGGAGCTGTCGACATCGGAATTTTCCATCCGCGTCATGCGCGCACTCTCCAATATTTTCTCGCCGAAGAAAAACATCCACGGCGTGCTCGTGGAGGTATTCGGAATCGGCGTGCTCATCATGGGTGAAAGCGGCGTCGGGAAAAGCGAGATGGCGCTGGAATTGATTGAGCGCGGCCACAGGCTGGTCGCCGACGACGCCGTGGAAGTGCGGTGCGTGGGCGGTAACTTTCTCATGGGCAAGGGCGTCAATACCATCGCCAGCCACCATATGGAGATCCGCGGGCTTGGCATCATCAATGTGACCCACCTCTTCGGGGTGGGCGCCATCCGCGACAAGAAACAGATCCAGCTCGTGGTGCAGCTGGAGGAATGGGACAACAGCAAGGAATACGACCGGATCGGCATGGAGGACACGACCATCGAAATT
>RPPD01000171.1 GCA_003818675.1 Spirochaetaceae bacterium | reverse complement strand
GTGCTGTGTCATAGACGACCTTGAGTTTGTGAAACTGCTGGTATGCCTGGTTTCCTATGTCCGGGATGAGGTGCGTTTTGCCAAGACCTACACCACCATATATAAGGCATGGGTTGTAGGCAGTTCCTGGATTTTTGGCAATGGCAAAGGCTGCATTTGCTGCGAAGGAATTGTTCTCGCCAATGACGAATTTTTCAAAATTATAGTCACTGTGGAGCCTCGGGTGCATGCGAATTTCCTTTGGTTCAGCCTTTTTTTCCTCTATTTTGTCCTTTTTTTCGTCCTGGCCAGGCTTTGGCTGGGCACTGACAACAAAGGAAAGCTTTATCAGGTTCCCTGAAAGCTCGTACAGCTTTTCTTCTATAAAAGACAGATACCGTTTACTCACCTGATCCCTGTAAAATGAGGAAGGAACTGAAAGCAGGATCTCAAGCTCTGCCGAGGAATGATAGGACATGTTGTTGAACCACATGAGGTATTCCTGTTCGGAAATCTCATGCCTGATTGTATTTATGACTTCTTTCCAGAAAACTTCATAGTTCCATTTGGTATCGCTCATTATTCTATGCTCCAGGTTGTCACAGATTCTTTCACAACTTATCCACAATTGTACGAAAATAGTAGTATTATAAAATATACAATAATTTTCAAGCCGAATTTGGTTAAAA
Source organism: Spirochaetaceae bacterium (assembly GCA_003818675.1). The sequence goes on along the minus strand of RPPD01000171.1, from coordinate 4,942 downwards.
AAAATTATCGAAAATAATTATTTAATTACTTGCCGTATATAGAAATAAAAACAATATATTTTAAAATCTTAATATTATTCCACTTCTATACGTTTATTTTATTTTTTTAAAAAAGCCCAGAATTGCCCTTTAATGTTATCCACAAGTTGTTAACACTTCGATCAAATGGGTATTTTATAAAAATATCAAGTCCTTTTCGAAAGAATTCCAAATATTATTGCATTAATTTTCAATCAAATTCCTTAACAGGTGATAACAGGAATTTGACTTTATATTCTGGTCCTTCCTTTAAGTGCCCGACCAATGGTCAATCTGTCGGCATATTCAATATCTCCGCCTACAGGCAGTCCGAGAGCAAGCCGTGAAACGGGTATTCCCAGATGACTGACTGTTTTGCTTATATATAGGGCGGTTGTATCTCCCTCAACAGTGGGATTTGTCGCTATAATCAGTTCTGAAACAGGTGCTTTTAGCCTGGCAATAAGTTCGCGGAGCCTGAGCTCGCCAGGACCAATGCCGTTTAAAGGTGAAAGAACTCCCCCAAGCACATGATACAGACCCCTGTATTCATTAGTAGCTTCAATGGTTAATATGTCCTTGGCTTCTTCCACCACACAAAGTAGGGTTTTGTCCCTGCCGGGATCTTCGCATAGGACGCAGGGATCATGATTGCTGTAATTGCCGCAAATTAAGCATTCATGCAGGTTTTTCTTCAAATCAATGATGGCACGGCCAAGTGCCTGTGCCCTGGTTTCATCCATTTTAAGCAGATGATAGACAATCCTGGAGGCACTTTTCTTGCCCAAACCCGGGAGTTTCGCGAACTCGTCTATAAGCTGGGTCAGGCTATTCATCTTTAAGCCCCAAACATGCCAGGAGGGAAGTCCATTCCCGGGATATTCATACCTCCAGTAACCGAGGAGAATTCGGTGCGAAGCTGTTCCTTGAGTTTTGCCTGTGCGTCATTATACGCTGCTCGTACCAGGTCCTGGAGCATCACACGGTCATCTTCCTTGAAAATATCAGGAGATATTTCCAAGGAAAGCATTTCCATTTTACCGTTTAGTGTAACAGATGCCATTCCACCCCCAGCTGTTCCCGTGACTATGACTGTGTCAAGTTTTGCCTGCATTTCGGCCATCTTTGACTGGACATTCTTCAGATTTTTCAGGATATCAAATGGATTCATAATTTTCTTTGTCCTCTATTCACCGTCAACCACGCTGCCCTTGAAAACCTTTTTTATTATGTCCTCGCTTCCATGGCGAGCGCCAGAATTGCCATCAGCTCGTGATTCAATAAGCGCAGGTTTGACTGTTATCTTTGATGCTGTTATTTCCGAGGCCAGTTCCCCAAGCACTGTCTTTTCCTTGGTGACAACATCAAAGGAATAGCGGTCTTCCTCCTTGAAGAATATCAGCAGAGTGCTGTTTTCCAGCTTGCTTGAGTCATGTTTGTCCAGAGCAGAAGCGAGTGCGAGTTTTTTTCTGCCAATGGTTTCTGTCATTTTATGGAGGAGATTATTGCTGGTTATCACCATTCCCGGGACATGCAGGGGTTCTTCCGCTTCCTCGGGAATTGAGTCATCCATTATCTCTTGTTTGATCTTATCAGGTGCCTGCCTTGCTTGTGCGGGTTTATGGTCGGTTGTTTCTCTCTGTGCAGTTGATCCCGTTCCAGCCCCAGGGAGGCCTCGTTTCAGCTGGTCAATACGATTGAGGATTTCTTCCTGAGTGATATAGCGGGAAATACCACAGAGCCTCTGAACCAGAAGTTCCACCTCGAACTTCTGGTTCAGGGAAAAGCGAAGGTTTCTAAGCAGGTCAAAAATCAGGAGCAGGGCTTTTTCAATCTGCGGGGCCGAGAAGGCATGGATGAGGTTTTCATTGAAGCTTTCCCTGGAAAAGCCAAGGACAGATTCCTTGGTAATATTATGTGTCAGAAGAAGCAGGTTCCTGAAATATTCAGATAGACTAATAAGCACCTGTTCCTCGGAAATGCCTCTTTCAATTATTTCATTCACCTTTTCCAGAGCTGTGTGTACGTTTTCCTCGGCAATCATGCCAACGAGCAATTCTGTTTCCTCAAGTCCGACAATACCCAGCTTTTCCTGGATTTTTCTGATGCTGATGGCTTTGTCTGAAAACGAGACAATCTGGTCAAAAAGAGTGTAGGCATCTCTCATGGACCCTGTAGATTCCCTGGCTATCCAAATGAGGGATTCTCTGTCAGATGAAATATCCTGTTCTTTGGCAGCGGCCTCAAGAAGCTTGACTGCTTCATCAATGGCTATAAGTCTGAAGGTGAACTGCTGGCATCTTGAACGGATGGTTGCAGGAACCTTGTGGATTTCCGTTGTAGCAAAGATAAACACGATATACGGCGGGGGTTCCTCGATGGTCTTTAATAGCGCGTTGAAGGCGCTGTTGGATAGCATGTGAACTTCATCTATAATATAGATCTTGTAGCGGCAGCTGGACGGTGAAAAGAGGACCTCATCACGTATCTGCCGGACGTCATTTACGCTTGTGTGCGAGGCTCCGTCAATCTCTATGACATCTAGGGCGTTTCCCGCAGCTATTTCAGTACATGAGCTGCAAACACCACAGGGCGAGGATGTGACCCCCTTCTCACAATTGAGTGCCTTGGCCAGTATCCTGGCTGCGGAAGTTTTACCTACACCGCGGGGTCCGGAAAATAGATAGGCGTTTGCAATGCGTTTGGAATCAAGCGAGTTCTTCAGGGTTGCAACTACAAAATCCTGTCCGTGAAGGTCATCGAAGGTCTGCGGGCGTTTTTTAAGTGCGGTCACTTCATAATTCATTGGCTGCTTCAATTTACTCCGTTTCGGAATAACATCATAAACAGGTACTGGTTTTCAAAAACCCCTTTAGGGCGAGCCAAACCTGATGCGTCTCTTCTGAAAATCACTTACCGCTGCTCCCTTCCGGGCCTGACGGGGTTGGGTGACCCCAGACAGCGCAGGGCTTGATTCAATCCGCTAAAGGGGAAAATCGGAGAGAGAGGGATTCGAACCCTCGGTACCCGTGAGAGTACACACGCTTTCCAAGCGTGCACCTTCGGCCACTCGGTCATCTCTCCCTGACAGAAAACCGGAAAGGATTTTTTCCTCATCCGATGTCCTGTTCAAGTCTCCTGTAAAAAACTATAGCCGGTTTTCACCGGCCTTCTCTTACGGAGAGAGGGGGATTCGAACCCCCGGTCCCCGTAAGGGGACAACGGTTTTCGAGACCGCCCGATTCAACCACTCTCGCATCTCTCCGAAACAAATATGTGCCCAAGAGGATTCGAACCTCCGGCCTTTAGATCCGCAATCTAATGCTCTATCCAGCTGAGCTATGGGCACAACACGGAGAGGGGGGGATTCGAACCCCCGGTACCCTTTTGAGGCACAACTCCTTAGCAGGGAGCCCGATTCGGCCACTCTCGCACCTCTCCATATTACAAAAAACAACGGTTGCGGAGAGAGAGGGATTCGAACCCCCGGTCCCCGTAAGGGGACAACGGTTTTCAAGACCGCCTCCTTCAACCACTCGGACATCTCTCCGTAAAAAGTACAGAATACTATACTCACCGTATTGCGGTTTGTCAACAAAAATGAACGCCCCTGGCCTGCATGACCTGTTTTCGGGCTATTTGAGAAGAATTTCGTACAGCCTTTCCAAATCTTCCTTTGAAAAATAGTATATTTCAATGCTTCCTTTGGAAAGAGTTCCCTTGATTGATACTTTTGTTCCCAGAAGATCGATGAGCTTCTGTTTGATTTCCGCGAGCTCAGGCAAAAGCTCCGCTTCCTTTTTTTTGGAAGCGGTTTTATGCTCATCCTGTTTTCTCCCTCCGGTATAGTTGGCGGCAAGCGTTTCCGCCTCCCTGACAGACAAACCCTTGGATACTATACTTTTGTATAGTATCAACTGGTCCTGAGTTTTTCCGACCATGAGTATGGCCCTGGCGTGTCCCGCGGTGATGATCCTGTTGTTGATCGCATCTTTTATGGAATCAGGCAGCTTGAGAAGACGGAGGCTGTTGGCGATCGTCACACGGTTTTTTCCAAGATGGTGCGCGAGGTCGTCCTGGCTTATTTTGGAGGACTTGAGCAGGGTGTCATACGCGGTCGCTTCTTCTATGGGAGTGAGATCTTCTCTCTGGATATTTTCTATAAGCGATATTTCCAGTTTTCCGATCTCGTCGAATTTTTTTACCCGCACAGGAATGGTTTTAAGACCGGCCATCTTCGCAGCACGATAACGTCGTTCTCCTGCAATGATTGTAAACGAGAGGTCATTGTTTTTTTCAACCAGAATCGGCTGAATAACGCCTTTTTCCTTCACAGACTGCGAAAGCTCTTCCATGGTTTCCGCTGAAAAGGTTTTTCTCGGCTGGTTGGGGTTTGCTTTTACCAGGTCTATATCGACTTCGAAGGTTCCCTCGGTTGTTTCTTCTGACTTGGTGGTATTAAGGAGTGCACCTATTCCTTTTCCCAATGCTTTCTTAGACATTCGCAAGTACCTCCTCGGCAAGTTTCTTGTAACTCGTAGCGCCCAGGCAATCCGGATCATATTTGTTTATAGGGAGGCTGTATGAGGGAGCCTCGGATAACCTGACGTTACGCGGTATAACGGTGCGGAAAACCTTTTCCTTGAAATACTCAGTGACTTCCTGCACGACCTCGTGGGCGATGCGTGTTCTGGTATCATACATGGTAAACATGATGCCCCCGAGCTTGAGCGAGGGATTGATGTTTTTCTGGATTGACTGGATGGTCTGAAGCAATGAGTTTAATCCTTCAAGAGCGAAGTATTCGCACTGCAGTGGAATGAGGACATATTCGGCAGCTGCAAAGCCGTTTACCGTCAGGATCCCCAGAGAAGGCGGACAGTCGATGAAGATGTAGTCAAACTTGTCCTTGAGTCCCGCAATT
>RPPD01000170.1 GCA_003818675.1 Spirochaetaceae bacterium | reverse complement strand
GATATCGCCTCTCTTTGGTCCTATGTAAAAGGAATATTCATCGGTGCGCATATTGGTCTTGTCCGCTTTACGCTCCAGATAAATGGCAGAACGCAGGAAACTGGTATCCAGGTCACGGCTGTCAAAGACAAATCTCTTCAGCTGAACGTCCTTGGTTGATGCTATCAGGGTGTAATACTTGCCTATAATTGCAGCCCAGGTTGCATTTCCATCGACAATAACCGGCACCGCGTTTTTGTTCAGGGTCAAATCCTTGCGGCCTGCCGATGAAAGATAAACAAATTTTCTGTAATCTGTCTTGCTGTCAGGAACAGTGCCAGTGAATGCAGGTCCAATTTGGGGTCCGACACCTATTGTGTAAAGAACACCTTCAATATCAGGAAGTTCTTTCACAACGCTGTTTGTCAGGGATATAGAGAGATTTATTATGTATTCACCATCTGCCAGGGAGAATGTTTTCTTGAGGTTGAACGGGACGTCCTGCCACATATAGTCCCTGGAAAACTCTATCTTGTTGCCATCCAGCACCTTCATTTTAAAAAGGTCATTTGCGCAAGCAGTCTTGAAAGGGCCAAAATGCACAGTAAACGGGAACTCTGTGGCAAGCTTGGCCTTTTCAGGAAATGCCGGATCATAGGCGTAGATCATTTCCACATCGTCATCACGGCGTTGGTTGTCCGGATCCTTTTGCATATCATTAATTTTGAAGGAAGTGACAACTCCACCCTTGTTGGAGAAGGTGACTTCATAGCTTTTCAAACGGATTGTTTTTGTCTCTTCTGTGAGATGGCCGGTAATGGGAGCAGCTGTAATGGTTGAGGGCTGTATCTTGACCTCTTCTGCGGGTTTTTGGGTTGTTGATGCTGTTGACGATGTTGCTTCAGTGGGAGTTTTCGGAAATAAAACTGGAGAGAGCAGAATCCATCCAACAAAAATTACCACGGAAACGGCAATTGCGATTACTGTATTCTTATCCATAACAGATATTCACCTCTCTTAAAATGATTTCACAAGTTATTTTACTGGATCATATCCGCCAGGATGAAACGGATGGCACTTTAAAATACGCAGGATAGAATACCATGATCCTTTAAAAAAACCGTGCTTCAAAAGCGATTCCTTTGCGTATTCTGAACAGGTGGGAATAAACCTGCACGCTGGCGGGAATAGCGGTGATATCGCCTTCTGATACAGTCTGATGAGGAACACCAGAACATATTTCATACGCCTGCTTCGCCTTCGGTTATCAAAAGATCATGATCTCGTAGGAGAGTCATGACCACCTGTTGCATTTCGAAAAACGACCTTGTTGCCGATGAAAGAATAAATACAAAATCAAATCCGCCCTGTATCTTGTGTTTGTTCAGGCGGAAGATCTCTTTCATATAACGCTTATACCTGTTGCGGGTTACTGCATTGCCGAAACCCCGCTTCAGGGTGACACACACCCTGCTCGTCTTCCTGCCATTTATCTTGAAACGGATTGCAATCTCCTGACTGTAAATCCTGCCAGGACTTTTTAATACCTCCGCTATTTCCTTTTTTTTGCGGAGCCGATCATTTCTAGTAAGGTTTCTTCTCATCTGCCACGGAAAGCTTCACACGGCCTTTTTGTCTGCGTCTTTTAAGCACAAGGCGACCGCCCTTGGTCTTCATGCGCGCACGAAATCCGAAACGTCTGTTTCTCCTGGTTTTGCTTGGCTGATATGGCCTTTTCATATGTATTCTCCTGATATCTGGTCAAAGAATTATTGGCTTAGTTTAAGGAAGCTGTAGTATACAAAGATAATTTTTATGTGTCAAGGTTTTTTCAGGCACAGAGTAAATACCATATCTCCAAAAGCTCCAGGGCTATCATAAGCTCATCATTTCAACTGCACAGAGCCAGCCGCCCCCGTCGGTTCCTCTGTCATACACAGTTATTCCTGCAGATTTCGCCGTTTATGCGGCGAAAACATCTGTTTGACGACCTTGTCCTGTTGAACCTGTGAAAGCCGCTCCATCTTGCCGAGCAATGGTGTTTTTTCACGGGCCTTGGGTTCCCCAGGCTTGCCTCGCGCGAGTTTTACATGAATATCCTTTATCTTCAGGTCCGGATATCGCGAAGTCAGTTTGGCGAGCACCTCGGCTTTTTTCATGGAGAAGGTCTGGATCCAGCCCGGATGGCTAGCCTCAGCTATGACAACATGGTTTTCAATATCCCTTATCAGGATCTGCCGGGACAACTGTTCTCCCAAAACATCCTTGAAAAAGTGAAAAAAAGACGAGTATTTCTCCGCTTCCCTGGAGAGCGCGTGTCCAAGCAGGCTGTTTAGAAGATTTCCGGCCTTTTCCATGGCTCGAGTTTTCCTTTTTCCACCCTCAGGATTTCCGTGGATTGTTTCCTGAAAACATTATAATCCTCGTCAGGAAGAAATGTAAAGAATGCCTGCTCGTATTCAGGAAGATTTTCAAGAAACAGGTCACGGCGACCCCGGTCAAGCTCGAGTAGGACATCATCCAAAAGCAGTAGAGGTTTTTTGTGTGTATAGGTCATGAAGAAATGGGCCTGTGCGACTCGCAGCATGATCGAGAGTAATCGCAACTGTCCAGTGGAGGCAATGCTGCAGAAATCAGCATCCTCGTAGAGAAACAGAAAATTATCCCTGTGAGGTCCAGAAAAGGTACTTCCATTTTGAAAATCCCGTTCAGTCTGGCGTTCAAGCATCGCAAGGCATTCTTCCACGTTTGTGCATGATGACCAGGAAGCTTTATACACAATCCTGACGCATGACGGAAGCTTGGAAACGCGCTGGAAGTACCGGGAAAAAATCTGATTGAAAACCAGGATCATGTCAGTCCGCTTCTGTTGCAGGTAAAATCCGTATTCAGCGAGTTTCCCGGAGTAAACCCCGCACAAATCCCGGTTTTGCTGACGCAACAGCAGGTTTCTTGTTGAAAGGACCTTCATGAAGTCACGGAACACAGCAAGGTACTGAGGATCATACATGCAGAGTGTCTGGTTAAAAAAATGACGCTTCATTCCAGGAGAACCCGTGACGAAATCCAGGTCGTCATGGGCAAAGACAACACAGGGCATATAATACAGCATGTCCTTGCGGTCAGTAATCCTTTTCCCGTCAGTGTGAATTTCCTTTTTATCTTTCCTGGAAAGGCTGACTGTCACCTCACGCATGCTGTTATTCTGCCCTGTCATGCTTCCTGTTACTGCGGCAGTTTCATGCGTCAAGCTGATCATATCACGAAAATTGCCTGTCCGAAACGAGGATCCATAGCACAGAAGGTAAATGGCTTCAATGCAGTTTGTCTTTCCCTGGCCGTTTTCACCAACAAGAAATACTTCAGGCGCATGAAAGGAGACAGCGGCATTTTCAAGATTTCTGAAATTGTAAAGCTTTAGCGATAGAAAACCCATGAGTTTTACACGGCTTAAATCAGTCTGTCTGAAGGGGCATAATAATATTTATATATTTCTGCTTGTCCTTGGGCTTCATGACAACTGCGCGTTTCTGGTCATTGAAATCCACTTGAATCACATCTTCATTCATTACCTGCAGCGGTTCAAGGATATAAAGATAATTGAATGTAAGCGTCACCTCAGGACCTGAATACTCGCATTCTATTTCCTCACGTGCCATTCCTATTTCACTCTCTTCTGAACTGACAGAAAGCAAATTGGGAGAAATTTTAAAAAACACACTGCGCGTCTTGTTTTCTACAAGAACTGATACACGTTTGAGTGATTCTGCCAAAGCCTGCCGTTTTATTGAAAGTGAGTATTCATTCTGTTCAGGAATAATCTTCTGGTAGTTTGGAAATTTTCCGTCAATAAGGTTTGAGGAGAATAACCTTACGCCTATGCGAATAAAGATATTCTTGTCTGTTATGGCCATAGAAAGATTCCCCTCGCCAGGAGTATTTTTTTTAACAATACTTAGAATTTTTGGTGGAATTATAACACCTTGTATATCTTTTACTTTCTTGTCAATTTCTCTTGCTATGAGAGCTAGTCGTCTTCCATCAGACGCCACCATATTGAGTTCATGATCATTTTTTTCAAGAAACACTCCGTTCAAGAAAAAACGTGTTTCATCATCAGATATGGCAAAGATTGTCTTTGTCACCATGTCAACAAAGTCTTTCTGGGAAAAATCAAAAAACTTGGATTGCTCTGCTTCCTGTTGTGGAGGAAATTTATCTGCAGGTATGCACTTTAGCTCAAACTGTGCCTTGGTTACTTTAGGCGTAATTGAAAGCACAAGATTATCCTGTAAAGAAAATTCTATTTCCCCTGCTGGTAGCGCTCGTAGAATATCCAGGAGCCTGTCACAAAAAACAGCTACACTTCCTGGTTTCTTCACCATAAGCTTTATTTGTGAGGAAAATGCAACCTTCAGATCAGTAGCTTTTATATATAATGTGTCATTTTCTGCAATGAGCAATACATTGGATAGAATGGAGATAGTACTTTTTGTGGAAATTGTATCATGAGCAATTAGCATTTCTTTAAGAAGTATTTCTTTGTCACATAAAAATATCATACTATTACCTCTATTAATTAATATTAATGTAGTAGTAGCAGTAATAGGAACGCTGTAAATGTGTATAATGTAAATAATTTCATGTATAAAAACAAGATAGTTTGTGGATAAAAATCAAACTTTATACACAATCTATCCAGATATTCATCTTTTTTGGACCATGCCGGGTTTTTTCAACAGTCTGTACACAGGCTGTCAGGTACTTGTCCTGTATTCTTTAATGGTACGGATCAAATGCTGAATTGTGGGTTCCAGCGTTGGATCTGTTTTCATTGTGTTTTCTATCTTCTGACAGACATGCATTACAGTGGTATGATCCCGTCCCCCAAAGTCCAGTCCAACTTCTGTAGTGGAATATTCAGTCATTTCACGGCTTATATACATGGCAATCTGGCGGGGCAGCGCTATTGCCTTGGTCCGTTTTTTTCCCTTCAGGTCATTGCTTGAAACACCAAAGTACTCGGCAACGACTTTCTGTATCAGATCCAGGGAAATGTTTTTCTGATGGGGCTGGGTAAAAAAGTCCTGGAGCTGGCGCTGGGCAATCTCAAGGGAAATCTTTTTATTTACCAGATCTGCATATGCGACAAGTTTGGTAAGTGCCTTTTCCAGATCGCGGACATTAGTTGTGATATTTTTACCGATGAGTTCAATCACCTCGTCGGGTATTTCAACGTGTTTGCTCTCGATCTTCTGGCGGAGAATCGCAATGCGGGTTTCATAGTTTGGCGGCTGGAGATCCACGTTCAGTCCGCGTTCGAACCTGCTACGGAGCCTGTCTGAAAGTGCCTTGAGCTCGGAAACAGGACGGTCGCAGGTGAAAACCATTTGTTTGTTTGCGTCATAGAGCGCATTGAAGGTGTGGAAAAGTTCCTCCTGGGTTTCCACCTTGCCAGGAAGAAAATGGATGTCGTCCACCAGAAGGATATCAACCTTGCGGTATTTGTTTTTGAACTTATGGGAGGATTTTTCCTTGATGCATAGGATGAACTCGTTTGTGAATTCCTCTGCTGTTACATATACGACCTTGAGATTGGGAAACTCCTGGTATGCCTGGTTTCCTATGGCCTGGATG
>RPPD01000169.1 GCA_003818675.1 Spirochaetaceae bacterium | reverse complement strand
TTTTTCCTTATGACAAGTATGAGGTGATAAAGGAAAATATCATTGCACAGACTCTTTTGGAAAGAAGAATAAAGCCGGATGAAATCACTCCGGATATTGATTTGGAGTATATCAGGATGCTCTGCGCAGTATTGCCTGGTGTTAACGCTTCAAAACTGACACCCGTACAGATAGATTCATTTTATAAGCAGGTCATTTTATATCAAAACGGGATAAGCCCAAAGGAACTTGGTGCGCAAAGGATTGAAACAGAATATCAGAAAATAGTGCTCAGGCGCTTTTCAAAACCCCCGTTGGATCTGACCAGGCTTTCAGCGGAACAGGTAACTCTTGAGTACAAGAAACTCATGCTGGTATGGAATATGTACGCGCGACAGCAGGTAGACCGCATGTCAAAAGAGGATATTGAAAAGGCATATTCTGACATCAGCATCAAATACATTTATATTGCGCTTGAGTATCGTGATGCGGTTTTTGAGGATTACTGGCGCTACACCACCAGACTTGCGACCAGACCACATGATTACTTCGTCCGGAATCTCTATATACAACGGGACCTTGGTTGGTATATACCCCATGACAGGTTCTTCCCCATGGGAGACAACAGGGACAATTCCCATGACGCGCGCTACTTTAATGCGGTCAGTCTGAATCAGGCCCTGGGCAGATCCATGTTCAGGTTCTGGCCAATACACCGCATCGGCGGAATTGAATAACAATTGAAATTAGATCGGATTTCCTAGGATGTACGATTCTTATGAAAAATACACAAATAAGAGAGCAAAGCCCAGGGCAGGAAGAATTGTCACCCGAATCCTGAAGTTTATATGCCTCATGTTCGTTCTTTTTGTTTTTGTGCAAACCTGCTTTATGGGTACTATCAGTGTACAGACCGTCTGCATGCAGCCTGCTCTTGCTGAAGGCGAGCGTGTAATCTATTCTCCACTTTCCTATGGGGCTCTTGTGGCAGGCCTCAGGCTTCCAGGCATGGGCACGCCAATAAGAGGTGACATTGTTGCAGTGACAAGCCCTGAGGCACTTTCCATGTCATGGCTGCAGTTTCTTCTTGATCCTGTTGTAAGGTTTTTCACTCTGGGACAGGTAGGGGCTGCAAAAGACAGTCTGGGAAGATCTGCGGATCTGCACCAACTCCGTCGCATAATAGGACTTCCCGGAGATACTGTGAGAGTAGAGAACGGATTAATCTGGATAAAACCCATGAACCAGGAAGAGTTTGTCAGGGAAGAGACACTCGCTCCGCATCCATACACGCCTGTGTATGATCCAGATACGATTTCCGCTAAACGAAATGAACAGCCAGACCTGTTTGAGGAACCCGTGGAATTCTCTGTAGGAGATGCTGAATATTTTGTGGTGACTGACGATCGCCGTATTTTTGCTGATTCCCGTCAGCATGGCCCTGTTCCGTTTTCCAGGATCGCTGGAAAGGTATTTTACAGGTACTGGCCTTTTGAACGCTGTGGAACACCCTGATTTTTCGCTTTTATCACATCTGAAAAACAACTCGCTTTATGTGCACATTCCATTTTGCGCTTCCAAGTGCTGGTATTGTGACTTTTATTCCATGCCGGGTGTCAAAGAAGAAATCATGGAAAAAGTATGCACACAGATTCAGGCTGAACTTGACTGGTATGTCATGAATCTTGGGGTGGCAAGCTTCGCGACAGTTTTTATAGGCGGGGGAACACCAAGCGTTTTGCCAGGAAGAATTTTAAAAAATCTTTTTGAAAAAATCGGGAAAACAGGAAAAACCCTTGAATGGACAGTTGAGGCGAATCCGGAAACGCTTGATAATGATTTTCTGGATATCTGCAAAGGATCTGGTGTAACACGATTGAGTCTCGGGGTGCAGAGCTTCCATGATGAACTCCTGGCAGGATTGGGGAGGCGGGCAAGGCACAAAGATATCATGCATGCGATGGAACTGCTTTCAACCGGCTGGCAGGGTGATGTAAGCCTTGACCTTATCACGGGAATACCTGGCCAGTCGCGCGAGATTCTTTTTGAGGATATCTCGCAGGCTATGTCCTGCAAGCCGGGCCATATATCCATGTATACGCTGACAGCGGAAGAGAGGACTGTTTTACACGACCAGATGGCTGCAAGGAAAATTACACTGCCTGCCCGGGATGATGAAGCGCTGTTATGGGATTGCGCAGTCGACTTTCTCGCACAGAATGGCTATTCACAGTATGAGGTCTCCAATTTCTGCAAACCTGGAAAAGAATGCCTGCACAACCTCAGATACTGGCTTTTGAAACCCTACTGTGGTGTTGGGCCCGCGGCTGTTTCAACGCTCCAGGGCGCCATAAATAACAAGGTTTTGAAAAAAACAAATCTTGAATGCAATATATTGCGAATACATAATCCTCATTCGATAGAGGATTACTGCATGGGGAGGGAAGAAAACTGGAACAGAAGGCCTGAGGAAATACGCCCAAAAGAATTCCTTCTTGAAAACCTGATGATGGGTTTGCGTCTGGCCTCGGGGATTCCCGTCAAAGAGATCAAATCCAGGTTCGGCAAGTCACTTGAAGAATTGCTTTCAGGTTTGTGGGAAAAATGGTGCGGGCGCGGGTATGCAATTACTGATGGAGAAACCCTCAGACTCACTGCACCAGGCAGGCTTATTTTAAACAGGCTTCTGGAAGAGGCTGCCCTGGCGATAGATGATGCGGAAGAGATTATAATAAGGACGTGGGATTGAAAGTATTGGCTGTTGGAATTATATTTCAGTTGTGAGAAATATTAAAGTCAGCCTGTTGTTCCATGCGAACCTGCTTTATGCTGAGTTCCCTTTTTCAAGGATAGCGGATATTGTCTCTTCGAGTTATATCCCTGTGTTGCGCGCAGTCTTGAGTGTGCCTGAGGTCAAGGCTGTATTTAATTTTTCAGGATTTTCCCTGGAACTGCTCGCGGGCGAGCATCCTGAATATTTTCCCGGTTCCCCGGAAGTTCTTGATCTGCTCAGGCAGGGAATCGCAAGCAAAAGGATCGAGCTTGCCGGAACAAGCTGGGCACACGCGGTTCTGCCACTTTTGCCTCTTTGGCTTATGGAGGAAGATATCAACCTTTTCCAGAAAACCGTGCGCAGGGTCCTGGGAATTACTCCTTCGGGCTTTTTCCCTCCAGAATTGGCTGTTTCTCCGCTTCTTCCGGAGCTTCTCCGCAACGAGGGCTATGTTTGGTCTTTTGTGGACTCAGACCTCGTTGATTTTTCAAAGCGACACGCGCTTAATACCGCCAATGAGTTTGATGTAAATCCAATGCCGCTCACAAAACTTTCTGCGCGTGCATCCAGGGGTGGAATATGGGAAAAGTTCAGATTCCTCCGAATGCTCACAAAACTGATTGCGGAGACCAGGGAGTTCCATCCCCTTTCCTGGGAGGGTACGGGTGGAAACAGAATCTGGGGCATCAAACTTGAAAGTGCCTGGATCACATTAACGCTTTTGTGCCTGTCGCGCATGCTTTTTTTCGGCGAGAAGCAGCTTCTGCATGCAATACACAAATCGCTCGCCCATGTGCAGGGAAAAACTGACGGCCTGTTTTTCCCATATTCCTCGGATATTGAATTCTATGGAGTGGGAGGGAATACCATCAAGACAGCCATCCCTGTAAGCCGCCTGAAGGACGTGCTTGTGAGATTGGGTGAAGATGAAGCTGTGAGCTTCGCTCTGCCTTCAGATGTATGCGGAAAGTTTCCGCCTGATAAAAATACCGAATCCTGCTATATCAAGGCAGGCAGCTGGTCCAGTGACCGCAATTTTGATCTCTGGCAGAGTGACCCGGACAATTATTCCCTGGGATCCGCAAGCCTGGAAGCCGCAAGTCTTTTCTTGCAGAAGAGGGGCAAGCTTGACAAGGAACAGGAACAGCTGTTGTTGAAGGACCTGCTTCTTGCATTCAATTCAGATGGCCGAGGCTGGACACCGCTTCCTGAACACAGGCTCTTCTGTTACAACAAAGCCATGGCGGTGCGCAGAACCCTGAAGTGAGGCATCCCATGAGCGCGGCTTTGGAATTTAACAACCTTTCTTGACGTTTCGGTTCTTTTCAACGAATATTAAATTATGTATGCATTACAAAGCTTGAAAGACATAGTCACCGAACTGCCACGTGGTGGTTTTGTGATACAGACATCAGCCGGAAATGTCCAGGTAGGTGCACCTCCCGAGACCATCAAGGACACGATGCTCCTTCCTGAGAGTGTCCCGCAGCTTTTCGTGCTGCCGCACAGACTTTTCAATGCGGACAAGGGGATAAGTCTTGCTGAACTGGAATTTCCGATCTATTTCAATTTTTTTATCAAGAAGCGCAGAACTACAATTTTTGCCACGCAGGACCAGGCTGACAGGCTCATGAAGGTCCTGCAAGAGGCGGTATTCGGGCCAGTGCATGTGGATTGTCATGACGATGTGCACATCTCCACGCCTGATGTCCTTGTCCCTGATTTGAAACGGGAAATGGACCACTACAAGACATTTGAATTCAATGATCTCCTTAACTTTGTGATTTTCCAGGACAACACATGTCAAATAGGGGACCTGGAAATTTCCATTTGTCCAAATGACAGCTATTGTTTCAGGGAAAAGGGAAAGGAACTGGGTACGGTCCCGGGTTCAATTGAATACAAACCCAGGTATGACATTGGAATAAGGCTCAAGGAACCCTACAAGCCGCCGCTTTTTGCGGTTACCTGCCTGGGTCCCAGCCATGGATTTGATCCCACAGAGAACACATCGGGATTCATAATCTGGTTAAATCACCGCGGGATCATGGTGGACCCTCCGGTTAATTCCACAGAGTGGCTGAATGATTCAAACGTAAATCCCAAGCTTATTGACTCGATCATACTTACGCATTGCCATGCGGACCACGATGTTGGGACCTTTCAGAAGATCATGGAAGAGGGCAAGATCACGCTCTACACCACCAAGACAATCCTGCAAAGCTTTTTACGGAAATATTCCGCACTTTCTGGAGAGTCCATCCCGTATCTCATGCAGCTTTTTGATTTTGTCCCTGTTTATCTGGAAAAACCCTTTTTCATCCATGGAGGCGAATTTCTTTCATTCTACTCGCTTCATTCCATACCCGCCATTGGTTTCAAGCTTTCATTTCACGGCCAGACCTTTGTATACAGTTCAGATCACCAGGGCGAGCCCTCCATTCACCGCGATCTTTTTGAAAAGAATATTATCAGCCGCGGAAGATACGAGCAGTTCGCTTCTTTCCCCTGGGATTCAAAGGTGATATATCACGAGGCTGGAATTCCGCCTTTGCACACTTCTGTGAAATGGCTTTCAACGCTACCCAGGGATGTGCAGAAGCGAACATATATCTATCACATTGCCAGGAAGGATTTTCCAGCAGGGACAGATCTCACTCCCTGCAGATTCGGCATGGAGAACACAGTCAACTTCAAGGTGCCGACCCCGGCTTTTGAGAAGACATACGAGGTCCTGAGCATTTTAAAACATCTGGATTTTTGCCACAGTTTCCCCATCCACAAGGTGCAGGAATTTTTCCTTTCCATAAAAGAGGAGTTCCACAAGAAAGGTTCACAGCTCATCAAGAAGGGCACAAAAGGAGAGAAACTATATATTATTTATTCAGGAAATGTCG
>RPPD01000168.1 GCA_003818675.1 Spirochaetaceae bacterium | reverse complement strand
CTCGGTATGGCTGTTGGCGGACTCTTCAACACATTTCTGCGTGCCGCGATAACCATAGTAATCGGGAGCCTTCTCTTCCAGATCAGTTTTGTAATAGATCAACTCGGCATCCTCATTCTCGTGTTCATTCTCACCATGGTCGCTCTCTATGGGATGGGTATAATCTCAGGCTCGTTATTTCTTTTGATGGGGAGAAAAGCCCAATATATACATGAATTTCTGCAAGAGCCCATATATCTGATTTCAGGTTTTTTCTTTCCGCTCAAGCTCATGAACTTCTGGGTTGCACTTACAGGGACTCTGATACCCTTGAGCCTGGGTATTGACGCAATGCGGCAATGCATCTTTAAAACCGGAAAGAGCCTTGGCTTCCTGGATATCTGGCTGGAAGTGGCAATCCTCGCGGGCCTCTGCGTACTCTATCTCCCCACTGCACGGCTGGCACTTTCCGCAATCGAACGCAAGGCTTTCCGCGACGGTACGATCACGGAAAGGGGTGAGTAATGAAATCATTTCTCACAGGTTTCTGGCTGGGCGTAAAGATAGAGACAAACTGGACGAATCCCCTCATTTACATAGGCTATTATTTGATAAAACCTGTATCCAGCGCCCTGGTCATCACATTCATGTACCTGGCAAGCACACAAGCCAGTACAGCTTCTCCCATGTTTGTCTCCATATATATCGGCAATGCTTTTTACCTCTATGTGGGTAACATCATGTTCGGCGTCGCCTTTACAATCCTGCTTGACCGTGAAAAATATAAAACCCTGAAGGTAATCACCATGGCGCCTGTTGATCTTCTGCCCTTTCTCGCTGGCAGGGGCATGGTGGGGTTTTTTACATCAACTATTTCTGTAATAATGGTTTTGCTTTTTGGCAATCTTGTTTTTCATATGGAATACTGCATCGATCCGGGACTTTTGGCCTTGAGTCTTGTCCTTGGCACCATAATCCTGATCATGCTCGGTTTTGTGATGGCCGGTATCAACCTGCTTGTTGCCAGACACGCAGGATCATCAACTGAAGCTGTGGCGGGTATGCTCTTTCTCTTTTCAGGAATCATCATCCCCCTGGAAGTTCTCCCTGAAATACTAAGACCAATCGGTTACGCCATCCCCATTACCTACTGGATGGAACTGGTGAGGCGGTCTTTGCAGAGCGGTCTGCCTCATGGGTTTGTTACATTCAGCAATATGAGTACACAAACACTGATACTGTTTCTCCTGCTTTCCACAACTGCAGTCTGTGTCATATCTGTACTGGTTTTCAAACTTTGCCTGAAGACAGCCTATAAACATGGGTACCTGGACAGGGAAACAGGATATTAAACCGGTTTGTCACAATCCTGCAATAAAAAAGCTCCCGGTTTTTGATACCGGGAGCCTGTAATCTCTCAGATAACTGTCACTAACTACTGACTTTTTTTAACCTCTTCATACGCCCATTCCAGCCAGGGAAGAAGCAATTCTATATCTGATGTCTCCACCGTCGCGCCGCACCAGAAGCGCAGTCCCGGAGGGGCGTTTTTGTAGGCGCCGCAATCGTGCGCGACATCTTCCTTGTCCAGGAGTTTGACAAAAGCCTTCACCTGCTCCTCGGTGAGATCAATAGAAAAGCAGACGCTCGTATTGGACCGGATCACCTTGTCTGACGCAAGGAAATGGATCCAGCTGTGTGAATCTACAAATTTCTCAAAAGCGGCCAGGTTTGCATTGGACCGCTTCATCAGGCCGTCAAGCCCGCCAATTGAATCTGCCCAGGCGAGCGCGTCGAGGTAATCCTCGTTGCAGAGCATCGACGGTGTGTTGATTGTCGAACCCTCGAAGATCTCCTTCATGATCTCACCCTTCTTTGCCATGCGGAAAATCTTGGGAAGAGGCCACGGCGGAGTGTAGGATTCAAGCCGCTTCACCGCCCTGGGCGAAAGTACGAGAATGCCGTGCGCGGCCTCGCCGCCCAGCACTTTCTGCCATGAGAAGGTGATGACATCGAGTTTTTTCCAGGGAACCGTCATGGCATACACAGCGGAGGTTGCATCGCAGATGGCAAGACCATCGCGGTTGTCCGGGATCCAGTCACCGTTCGGAATCTTGACTCCGGATGTTGTGCCGTTCCAGACAAATACGACGTCATGGGAAAAGTCCGCCTGTTTCAAGTCCGGCAATTTTCCATAATCAGCCTTGAACACGCGGGTGTTCGGGAGCTTCAGCTGCTTTTCAATATCGTCCGCCCATTCCTTGCCAAAGGATTCCCAGTAAAAAACATCCACGGGTTTGGGACCAAGCATGGACCAGAGCGACATTTCCATGGCCCCGGTGTCCGATGCCGGCACAATACCGACCAGGTAGTCCGAGGGGATTCCGAGAATGCGCCTGGTTTCCTCGATTGACTTCGCGAGACGCGCCTTTCCAGGCGAACTCCTGTGCGAGCGTCCAAGCAGGGCTTTTGACAAATTTTCAAGCTTGTATCCCGGCCGCTTGGCGCAGGGTCCTGACGAGAAATTGCTGATCTTTGGTTTTGCTGTTGGTTTCATACTGGTCTTTTTCTGCCTCCCCCATGATTTGAATACTGATTTGAACAGCGATTTTTTATTTTAGCATACTGAAGTCCCTTGCTCAAGACCACCAAATATAACCGCCACCCTGAATCCGAAATAACCCTCGCCTTCTTCCGCATGCGCCCTTAGGCGCATTGCGCTCCTGCACAGTCCTGGAGGATCATGCCAAGAGCCCCCGCGCATCACATGCCAGGAGGAATCTCCGCCAGTCCAGGTTTTATTATCGAGCGGCGCTCCCTCATAGTTGTCATGCCAGGTATCCTCGCACCATTCCCAGACATTCCCGTGCATGTCGTGAAGGCCGTATCTGTTTGGAGGAAACTGGTCCTTGTCGGTCGGCCCGCCCCTGTAGACGCCCTGCACGCATATTCCCATTCCGATTCGGCTGGCAGTCGAAATGGCCTGCCTGTGTATTCCGCCAATGCCCTGCAAAAATCCTTTGCGGCATTCCATGAAATTCTGTTTGCCGGATGATTGTCCCTGTGTCACCGGGTATTTGGACATGTAAAAAGATTTCACCAGGACATTGTGACGGGGAAATTCTTCAGGCTCACCTTTATGAGGAAGGGAACCCATGTCAAAGACACCGGCTGGAATATTTATCAGGGGCAGTTCAACATTGCCCGGAAGCATCTGCACTTGTTCAATTGTTTCCAGGGGATTTTTTTCAACAATCTCCCCGCGTTTGTTCAAGATGACTGTCTCGAATTTGGCTGTTCTTTTTAGTAAATCCATAACTTCATTGACAGGAATATGGCATTTCCGGATTCATCGCACAATAACACAGGATTTCCTTCGCCAGTGAACAGGAAATATAGTATATTTTATTTATATGATTTTATATATATAAATTGTGGAGGCATTATGAAAGTCATGGTATTTGTAAAAGCAACCGCGGATTCTGAATCAGGAATCATGCCGGATGAACAACTGCTGTCAGCTATGGGAAAATTCAACGAGGAGCTGGTCCGGGCCGGAATCATCCTTGATGGGGACGGCCTGAAACCGAGCAGCGCCGGGGTCCGCGTCAGGTTTTCGGGCAATGAGAGGACGGTGCGGAAAGGACCATTAGCGAACACGGGCGAGCTTGTCGCGGGCTACTGGGTATGGGAGGTAAAATCCCTGGATGAGGCGATCGAATGGGTCAAACGCGCACCGAACCCCATGAAAGGGGACTCGGAAATGGAAATCCGGCCGTTTGTCGAACCTGCTGACTTCGGCGATGCATTTACCCCCGAGCTTCAGGCACAGGAGAATCGCCTTCGTAACGGGCTCGCAGAGAAAAAGGTTTGATTCAAAAACGATTGGAGGGAAAACATTATGTCAAACAAATCCGCACAAAAAATTATGCCTTGTTTGTGGTTTATAGACCAGGCCGAAGAGGCGGTAAACCTGTATACTTCAATCTTTAATAACTCAAAAACCGGAATAACAACCAGATATGATGAGGCAAGCGCCGAGGCTTCAGGCAGACCTGAAGGTTCGGTTTTGACAATTGAATTCTCGCTTGAAGGCCAGAGCTTCCTTGCCTTAAATGCCGGACCATATACCTCATTTACTCCCGCTGTTTCCTTTTTTGTTAACTGCGAGACTCCCATTGAAGTAAACGGTCTTTGGGAAAAATTGTCAGAAGGCGGATCAGTCTTGATGGAACTGGACACTTATCCTTTCAGCAAGAGGTTTGGATGGCTTATGGACAAATTCGGCGTATCCTGGCAGCTGAATGCCGGGCCGCGAAAACAGAAGATTTCCGTCTGCCTGATGTTTGTCGGAAAAGAGCATGGAAAAGCCGAAGAAGCGATTCGGTTTTACACTTCGCTTTTCAATGATTCCGGAATCCTGGCGATAGACAGATATGAGGCCGGGGATAACGATGTGACTGGAACAATCAAGCACTCTGTTTTTAATCTCCATGGACAGGAATTCATGGCGATGGATTCCGGTCTTGATCATAAATTCGGTTTCACTCCCGCTGTTTCGCTGATTGTAGACTGTGAAACGCAGGACGAAGTGGATCATTTCTGGAACTGGTTTTCAGAGGAAGGTGAAATTGAGCAATGCGGATGGCTCAGGGACAGGTACGGAGTATCATGGCAGATCGTTCCCTCGATATTGAACGAACTGTTGATTGATCCGGATCCTGTGAAAGCACAAAAGGTTATGCAGGCAATGCTCAAAATGAAAAAGCTTGATATAGCGGTCTTGAAGGCCGCCCATGCCGGAACTCCGGCCGTCCCGCATTGAAATCCCCTCACCGGTGCGGTATTCTATAAGCGATGAGTCACTCCTTATGGCTGATTACCATTGCGTTGTACGGATATGCGCATCAAGCCGATGGGATTAGCCGGCAATTTTTGGCAGGCCGAGTACTGGTTTTCGGAAACCGACAGCGCGTTTCTTCGTTACAAGGTCGTTTACAGCGGGCCTGGAACGCCCCCGACAATAAAGGAACTGGTTTCTCCCTGAAAGGCAAACCTATTGCATGACACTGGTCATCTCGGTCCAGGCATGACGGGAGATTTCACGGAGAACCGCAGCTGTATCGTTCCCCTCGCTTTTGAACATGGCGGGATAAATGGGCGGAAGGATTGTCACTTCTATCCGGTATTTGAAAAATATTTTAAGCGGGTTTTTTTGTCCAATTGTTTTTATCACCACGGGCAGAATAGGTTTGTCCAAAAGTATGGCGAGAAAAAAAATACCGTCCCTGAAGGGGGCGATCTCGCGGCTCAAATGGGAGAGATCCCCCTCGGGAAATACGTGAACGAGTTTTTTTTGATCCATGATGCTGCGCACGACGCGGACGAGGCTGCGCAAAGGCATTGTTTCCGAAACTGGAAAAGCCCCCAGCATCCGGATATAGTGTCCGATAAAGGGGATATCAAACATTGGCGCCATGGCAGTGAAAAAAGTCCGCCGCGGGGCGATGGCATGGGCGATGATCCCAGGATCAAGATAAAGCGAATGGTTTGATACAAGGAATCCCCCGTTTTTCACCGTTTTCAGGTTTTTTCTCCCCCTGATGCGCATGTGATATACAATCAGGTCAAACAGGATGACCAGCGCCAGCGTGATCCAGAAAACAATTTTTGCGTACAGGG
>RPPD01000167.1 GCA_003818675.1 Spirochaetaceae bacterium | reverse complement strand
GGCAGGGCAATCCCATTTTCAGGCACTACTTTCCATGTAAAATCCAGGGTGGTCCTGTTTTGCAATTCCATGGACTCCGAGTTTTCCAAACTGAAAAAATTCCTGGCGGAAAATAACAAGCCAGAGCGGTTTTCAAAGGTATAGAGTCCCTCGAGGGAGAAAAGAAAGGCATCAAGAACCCTGTCCTCGCGAAGCTTCCATACCATGTTGACCGATGTAGCGAAGCTGTCGATATCATACCATGGAATGAGCCTGGATGTACTTGAATTGCCAAACACATTCAAAGCATTCCAGAGAACCGAGGCGGACACCTTTTCAAAGGCATTGTAGAGAAGGTCTTCCATCACATTTTCACGGCCGTATGACATGGTGAGCTTTGAAGGTGCAAGAAGATCCCATGGCGTTGACCCAAAGGTCCGCATCATTGAAAGCGATATTTCAGGCAAGTAACTCGTTCTGTGAAAGGGACCGGCTTGATCCCTGAAAGTCTTTTCCATTTCGTCTGAAAAGATTTCATATATCGGGACAGATGCGTAGAAATAAACATGCTGACCCCATCTGCTCCAGTGCAGACTGGCATCCTGCACCAGATCCCCATGCTCGGCAACAAAATCCTCCACAACAAGATTCCGCTTGTAGGAGGCTTCAATGGTTACAGGGCCAAGCTTTACCGGAACAGACAGGACAGAGCTGATGTTGTCAGCCTGTGTCCGTGAAGCAGCCTGGATGTTGTAGCTCTTGAACCCGGAATACAGGGAAAGCGAAACGCCCACTGGCGTGGTGCCAAGCTTTTGCTGCAGGCTTGTGTTCCAGCTCCTTTGTACAGGGCTGCCGCCAGAAACCGGCAGCAGGAATGAAAAACCAGAAACCCAGGCATCCAGATACCATGTGTCATCAAATGCATAATCGTCCTGCGATGAATCTATGGCAGTCTGCAGAACAAGATTATACGGGGCAAGCGCAGATATGGAAAGGCCGCCCTTCCATGACTGCGTGAGCAACAGGCTTGAAAGATTTGAGGCTGATGCGAGATCAAGCTGGACCAATTTGTCCAGTGTAAATATTATTGTATTGGACCTCGACCACTGCATGCCTGTTGCCCTGCTCTGAAGCGAGAACTGGTCTGTAAAAACAACAGGAAAAGCGACATCCGGGATGAGGAGCTTGTGCCCACCGTCAAAGGTCCACTGGCTGCCGCTTGAAATTGCAGAAAGCTGTCCTGTAAGGCGCATGAAAAACAATCCGACTCCCGCACTTGAATCTGAACGCATGCCTGTTTCATCCTGCGGCCTTGAATACAGCGTGGAAAATCCCTCGCTGCGGACTGTTACTTCCTCCTTCAGGGAGAAATCCTTGATGGCAGGCACTTCACCAATCAACACAAGTGGTCCTTTAAAATCAAGCATGGCTGTGCCAAGCATGGCCGCACCCAGACGGCCCTCAGGCTCAGTGAGGTGTATCTCGTCCAGCAGAAGCGCCCCTGCAGCTGTGTTTGCCATGGATGCGGAGAACACAATCAGTGAACCATATTTTGAATCACGGGTCACTGTGGCGGGAACCGATGCATTATTTATCCAGACAAGTCTGTCCTCCAGATCTATCTCCAACCTCTGCCAGGCGCCCACGGGGATGCTGCCATCATTAATGGTCGCTGTAATTCCATTTCCGTTCAAATCCTGAAGCTCCACTACAAATGGTTGTCCTGTTGCTGCGGGCAAGTAGGCATAGAAAACCAGGCGGCGGTAATTGATCCCCTGTACACCATCGCCCAGGATTTTTTTCACTTCCCAGTTCATCAGTCCGCCGCTCCAGGTGAGTTCAAGGACTTCCTGGTTATCGCCCGAAGAATGAAAAACGTCTTCTACTTCGGAGAATGCCGCTTCAAGGGATTCCGGCGGCGGGGTCAATATAGTCATGGATTCACGAATCTCTCTGATATCGAGCGTGCCTGTGCCGGACGTGACCCCGCCGTATACGGTTGTACCAGCGAGAGTGAGCTTATCCAACAACAACCTTCCGTTAGACGCTCCAGCGCCTGTGTTCACGACGACTATTCTTATCGCCCTGACGCGCTTCAGCGCTTCCTGCTCCCCGAGTGAGAGTACATCCGTGCGATTTCCCCATGCCGTGTCCCCTGCTGCAAACGGGATGGCTGTACCCGTGTATACAAATGCATCATCTTCTTCATCCAGAAATCCATTGCCATCAATATCCTCGGTATTCAGCAGGTTATTCCCCTCGTTCCTGGGGCCGCCGCCAACGTAAAGGCTTGCACCCATGGCGGAGTCGTCAAAGAGAAAACCCTGCGAAAGCTGGGAGTGCTCGGTATCAAGCGAGCCATCGCCATCCACATCCTCGTCAAGCGCGCCTATCTGTATATAGACATCAACCGTGTCCGTAAGCCCCACAGCCCTAAGCGATGTGATGACCGAACGGATGTTTGAAAGATCTGTTGTCCCGTTTTTGTATGAAAATGGAAACTGGAAACCTGCCCACTCTCCTGCCGCATCAAACTGGAAGTCCATAACCAGGCTTTCGCCCCTGCTCCCGGACGAAGCACCGGAAACAGTATACGGCCCTGGTTTGGAGCCTGTCACATAGGCCCATATCTGACCGGAAGGCGGGGTCCAGTCATATGGCATGAGTGTGAATCCTCCAAAGGAGTCATACTCCCTGTAGTCCCTGTACAAAATTCTGCCGCGGTTAAGTGGAGTCAATCCGGCTATCGCAGATGGAACAGCTGATGGATACGCCAAATCCTCATCAGGCTCAAGCACTAGCCCCTGGCCCTCCATGCCCGCAAGCCGCATGATGCCCGTAGTGTCGGGATTTGAATAGGAGACTGCGCCCGCAAGACGGTAGGAAAAAATGTCATTCCCGCCATAGAGACTTGCGGAAAGGACCACCGCACCAGTTTTGTCATATGCCTCTTCAGTAAACGCGCCAGGCAGAACATTCCATCGCACGCCCAGTCCCAGGTCAGCCTGCGCCATGCTGTTCCAAGGGAACCTGTTTCCCCATGCGAAGAGCAGGTCGCCTGAGTTTTTCTCCGCGCCATTTGTGCGATAGATAACCTCTATCCTGTCATATGGAAAGATCGGGGCCAGGAACTGGATTACACCTGACGCATAGTCCACTGTAAAACGCGTCTCTTCAACACCGTTTCTTTTCACCCTGACAGAGCCTGGAATGGTATTGACCGCGAGAACAAATGATGTTGCGCCCGCGGGTGCCTGCGAGAGAACCTCATATTCAAAATAAGATGGTATGTGATCCCGTTGCGGCCCATAGAGCTGGTGGAGGGTGTCCGGGAACGGGTAATGGTTGCGGAAGTTGCTGCGCAGGGCAGCCGCATCAGCGTACGCAATAAAAAACCTGCGGCCAGGGTCCACGCGGAAATACACCGGATCCGGCAGTGTGTAGCTGCTCTGTGGGGCTCCAACAGGAATTGTCTTCATGCGCACCCGTGAAATGTCCTCGGGTGCAGTTGTGCCGAGGTCATAGACCGAGAGCATCTCGAATGGTGAAAACGCGCCGGGTTCATATAGCAGCAGACAAGTCCGGGAATCGATTGTCAGCTGCCTGGCTGCCATGCTGTCACCGAGCCAGGTCTGGCCAAAATCAAAGTCTGTACCTGCAGCATCAGCATCAATATATCCGCCGGCCACACCAGGAAGAGCATTCGTCCCCAGGGCTGCATCTCCCACTGTATTCGCGCCGACAGTGTAGTGCAGTGCGATCCTTCCCTTGTGCTCTATCAAAATATGGAGAAATCCGTTCGCGGTATCCTGCGCAATCTCCTGCAGGTTTGCCTTTCTGAAATGGCGGCCGGATGCATCAGTGTATTGGCCGTTTTTATCCTCAAGATAAACGCTGAGATTTTCCACATTCTGGTCTGGCAGCATGAAGTACCTGCCCCGGAGATACTTCACGGGGCTTTGCCTAAGCTCTGCAACCTCATCCGTCCCTGCGAAGACCTTGCGCTCCTCCCTCGTGGAATCATACCTGATCAGAAGTTCGTGCGTGGAAAATCCGGATGAGAAGAGCCCGCTTGCCGCGATAGAGGAAGTACTCTGGGATGGGACATCTATAAAATCATAGGCACCAATCCTGGTGTCCTTGTTGCCAATAAGTACGCGCTGTACAAACTCGCCTGGAAGACCCTGGTATCCAAGAAGTATGGTGTTGTCTTCTGCCTGTGATAACACCGTGACCTCAAGGAAATACCTCTTCGCGAACCAGACAGAGAATGTGAGATCAGGAACCTGCTCAAAGAAAAAGCCCGGCGCGAAGGAGGGAAACGCACCGGGAAATAAAACAGTATCCCCCGGGCCAAACTGTATTCCAGTGCCAAATCCGGTTGTAGCGCGCCAGGAGCCTGCAAGAAGCAGCTCAAGATCCTGGTCGCCGATTTTCGCATCAAAAAGCGAAACAGGATCAACCTTGGCAGGAGAGTGCGGAATTTCCTGGCCGTACGCCTGGGCGCCAAGCACAGTCAGCGCTGCTGAAAATGAGATAGTCAGACTGATGAGTACTTGACGCATTTTCATATAAATACAAAAAAAATGCCGCCAGGATACCTGCTATTGCGGCTTTCCCTGATTATCGACTTTATACATCTATTGTAGCATGGAATATGGCCATTTTCTATTGCCTTAAACGCGCAAATCTGCCATTCTGGGCAAAATATGGTCATCTCCATCCTGCAAATAATAATAGAACTGCCTGAATGCTCTTCGCTTAAAGACAAGCGCCGGGAGATCCTGTCGCTCAAGGAAAGACTCATCAATAAATTCAGGCTTTCAGTTGCAGAAGTGAATATGCAGGATTCCCTCACATTTGCGCATTTGGGCGCAGCCATAGTTTCCAACTCGCGGCAATTTGGCGAATCAGTGC
Organism: Spirochaetaceae bacterium; assembly: GCA_003818675.1. Next base: position 782 of record RPPD01000167.1, on the reverse strand, counting down.
TCCAAAAGGCCATAGCCTTTGCCGAGGGCAATATTGCAGGGAGAATCATGGATGTCAAGGTTTTCTCTGAACAATACGAATAGGGTGACCCCAAATGCACGCTATTCCCTGGGGACCAGGTAGATGTCCTTTAAATTGAGAATCTTGTTAATCCTGAAATAATCAAGCATCCCGCTCTCGGATGTCACGGGTATGGAAAAAAAATGATTAAGTTTTTCAAACTGCCCGCTTTCAATGACAATCTCAAACTCGAATGATTTAAGGACTCCAGTTTTTTCTGCGGTAACAGGCTTGGGCCAGAAATAGTAGTTGCCTGCCGTGTTCTCGACAATAGTATAAGGATTCTGCCAATTAGGCTCAATCATTGTCACGTTTTCATTCTGGTGTAACAGCTTGACATCAATTTCAAAGACAGGGGCGAAATTCAAGCTGTTAAAAATCCTGCCTCGAATGATGGGCAGATTGAAAAAAAGGCCCTCACGCGTTTCCGGAGTTTCCCTCTTTTGTGTGTAATAAGGCCGCTGGATCGTGAGCACCCGCTTGATGCCCTGGTGGATAAGCGTGATCAGGTCAGCATCACGCTGCAATTTCTCCAGGTAATCTATGTCCATATAGGCGAGGCCCCTGCCTGAAACAACGTAAACCGCGTCTATTCGGTTTAGCACATAGCAGGCGACATCCAGACGGAATTCCTCCGCCACTGCAAGCGCTTCGCTCGGGTTCTTTTCCCTAAAATCGTGGAGAATCTCGTCTATTCTCTCAAGTACTATTTCCTCGAGCAG
>RPPD01000166.1 GCA_003818675.1 Spirochaetaceae bacterium | reverse complement strand
TCATCAGGTGTTCCTCCTGTCATAGACAGTATAGCCTCGAACAGGCAAAATATCAATGTTTTCAATATTGCTGCATTTTTACCCGTAAAGGTGCGTGTATTCGTGCAGAAGTTCTTCAGCTTTGCCCTTGCACTGGCCGCAGACCGTGCCCAGCTTTGTCCTGAACTGGAGCTCCTCGTATGTGTGCGCGCCATCCTTTACGGCCTGCAGGATATCCCTGTCCGTGACATTCATGCATTGGCAGATTGTTTTGGCTTCTTCATGCACTATTCTTTTGTCCTGGCCGCTCTTTTTATAATGGTCCTCTATTGCTGCACGAAGAGCGCGGTCACCCAGGACTGAACAATGTATCTTGTGCTCAGGCAAAGAGCCCAGCTCCCTGACGATGTCCTGCGGCCGCAGCTTGTATGCATCCTCCAGTTTCATGCCCTTAACCATTTCAGAGAGCATGGACGTGGAAGCGATTGCGCTTGCGCAGCCATAGGTCTTCCATTTGCAGTCAATGATTTTATCATCCTGCACCTTGATCACCATGAGCATCTGGTCGCCGCACTTGATGTTGCCGACAATGCCGCGACCGTCAGGCGCAAACGAGTCCTCGTCTTCAAGAATATTCCTTGGATTGGTGAAGTGGTCCTTCACTGTCTCCGTGTAAACCCATTCAAAACCGGTTGACATTATCTGCATCCTCCTTCATAGACCGTGGACATCTTCCGCACACGCTGCATTATAGGGGGAAGCTTTTCAAGAACATAATCCACATCTTCATCTGTTGACTCACGGCCAAGACTGAAACGTATTGAACCATGCGCAAGCTCAGGCCCCACGCCTGTTGCCAGCAGCACATGCGATGGTTCAAGAGAACCTGAACTGCATGCAGAACCCGTTGAAACCGCAATCCCCTCCATGTCCAGGTAGAGCAGAATCGCTTCGCCCTCCGCGCCAATGAAGGAAACATTAAGCGTGTTTGATAATCCACTGTCAAGATTGCCGTTGACATGGATGTCCGGCACCAGATCTGCAAGCCCTGAGGCAAGGCGGTCGCGGAGGGTTTTTACCCTCGCATTTGTCTTTTCTGATTCCTTTACCACCATCTCAAGCGCCTTGCCCATGCCAATGATGCAGAGAGTATTTGTGGTGCCGGCCCTGCGGCCGGCCTGCTGGTGACCTCCATGGAGGAAGCGGCAGAATGGCTTTGTGCGGCGGCTGTAGAGAACGCCAATGCCCTTTGGCGCGTAGAACTTGTGGCCTGAAAATGAGAGATAGTCAACACCGAGTTCATCCACATTTACAGGAATCCTGCCCACCGCCTGCACTGCATCCGTATGCACGAGCGCTCCCGATGCATGGGCCAGGTCCGCAATTGCACGCACATCCTGAAGCGTACCTATCTCATTGTTGGCAAGCATCACGGTGACAAGCCCGGTGCGCTCTGAAATCACTTTCTTCATGGCATTTGTGCTTATTTTTCCAGTGGAGTCAACAGGAAGGAAATGAACCTTCTTGCCCATGGACTCCATATATTCAACAGCTTCTATCACGCTCGGATGCTCTATGGCCGAAGTTATGATCTCGTTCCGATCGTTGTGCACACAATGCTCGTCACACCCCGGGCATGTGAACATCTTGATCACTGTATTGTTGGATTCAGAGCCTCCGCCGGTAAAAACAATTTCATCAGGCTGGGCTCCAATGTACGCCGCGACCTGTTGCCTGACGTGTTCCACGCGGTTGCGCGCGCTACGGCCTGGCTCATGCATGCTGGAGGCATTGGCGAAAAGATCAAACGACCTGACCATCTCCTCCTTCACGGCAGGATGAAGCGGAGTCGTCGCGTTATAGTCCATGTATACGGATTTTTTGGCCATCAAGTTCCTCCCCTGACAATAGGTGATTCCTGTTTGCCGGATTTCCTTTCAAGTTTTTTAAACAGCAGTTCAGGAAGACTGGATTCCGTTTCAAGAAGATCCGCCAGGGTTTTCCCGCCCAGATAGGCGTCAACCGTTTTCTGGAGATCCGCCCAAAGACCGCGCAGACAGCAAAGGTCAATGCGGGAACAGGAGGAGTCCAGATCCGTGCATTCGTTTGAGAACAACGGTCCTTCCAGAGCGGTTACGATCTGCAATATTGAAAGCTCATGTGGCCGTTTGACCAGGACATAACCGCCCTCCGGCCCCCTGGTGCCGCGCACCATATTGCCGCGTTTTAACAGCATGAAAATATTTTCCAGGTATTTGAAGGAAAGCCCGAGGCGCTGTGAAATTTCATGCAAAGACAGGGGTTCCCTTTCCTGCGCCTTTGCAAGTTCCAAAAGCGCGCGAATCCCGTACCTTACCCTTGTCGAAATGGTAAACAAAATACCTCCTGTCGGCTGTGTCAACAGTTGACCGCCCGGCCACCCACTATTCATACCAGAGATATAGGAAATATTACCATAATGGCGCTTGCGGGTCAAGCAAAAAAACACTATCATCCCAAACATATGTTTGTATGCTTTGGCCAGATAGGATGGACGGAAATCCTCGTCATCGTGGCGATCCTGGTGCTTGTCTTTGGCGCAAGCCAGATCCCAAAAATTGCGCGCTCCCTGGGCGAGGGCATGCGGGAGTTCAAGAAGGCTTTGCGCGAATCCAGGGACGATGACAAAGACAAGGCGGATTCCGACGAAAAGAAAAAAAGGGATTAGCCGCAAAACCGGATCACCCATGACATTCTGGGATCATGTCGAAGAGCTTCGGAGACGGGTAATTGTCTCCTGTATCTTTGTCCTAGCAGGTTCTGTGGCAGGGTATTTCATTTTTCCGGAGCTCATTAAAGTGCTGGTAAGCCTGGCCGGAGACGAGCTGTACGCGTTTGAAATCGCCGAAGGTTTCATGGTCAGGATGAAGATCGCCTTGACCACAGGTCTTTTCCTGAGTTTGCCTGTAATAATATTTGAAATTGCCGTATTCATAAAACCGGCTCTCATGCCACGGGAAAAGATCATAATGATCTGTCTTCTGACTGGTACATTCCTCCTTTTTACAGGCGGTGTCATCTTCGCATTTCAGGCTGTCCTTCCGTATTCAATACAATTCCTGAAGTCCAATGAGTTTTTTCCGGATAAAGTAGGTCTGCTTGTTTCACTGGACGAGTTCATCGATTTTTTCATGACATTCCTGATCGGGTTTGGGCTCTGCTTCCAGTTCCCGATTGTCATGCTCCTGTTCCTGAAATTCAGGATTGTCCCGTTCAGTTTTTTCGTAAAAAACTTCAGGTACATGATCATTTTTATTTTTGTCGTGGCAGCCATCATCACTCCACCTGATGTTATCTCCCAGATCGCAGTCGCACTGCCTATGCTGGCGCTATATGGAATAAGCCTGCTTGCGGCAAAACTTCTTGGTCTCGGCCTGGATGAAAGGAAGGGAGACTGATGTGGGGCATTGGCTATGGCGAGATTCTGCTCATCCTGTTTATCATCTTTTTAATTTCTCCAAGGGAAATACCCAGGGTTATAAAAAAAATCGGGGAGCTCATGGCGACCCTGAACAGGCTCAAGGATGAGTTTTCGAATGCCGGAAAAGACGCCCTGAAGGAACCGCCGTCACATAACACACAATCAACGCGGCCGCGAAAACGGCAAAAAAAAGGCGGCAAAAAACGCCGCCTGACAAAATCTAATTAATATGTTTTTTATATATCTTCATTAACCTGAAGTCCATCTCTTCCCTTGCCCAGACCGAATCAAAGTATTCCAGTTTTTTCCGCAGAGCAGGTTCCAGACTGTCTTCCCAGCGAAAAAGCGATTCCGGTATGGTTGATACTGCGTCCAGAAGCGCAGCCGACTTCTTGACATTGTCTATCATGCTTGTGTTGCGTATCAAAAGCGACTTTGCTGTCAGGATAGCCTGCCTTATAATGTCTGTGTATGCTGCAAAAAACGGGGCTGGAGCTTGTGCCAAAAAAATAACCTCCTGAAGACCACTGCTGGTATCAGGGACGCAATCAGGATACGGGTTCAAAGTCAGCCTTGGAAGCTCCGCATACAGGGCAGACCCAGTCATCAGGTATAGCTTCAAATGGCGTGCCGGGATCTATTCCACCATCAGGATCCCCCTTGGCAGGGTCATAGATATAATCACAAACTGTGCACTTGTATTTCATGAACGCCTCCATCTGGTTCATATTATATGTACAGAATATTTTTCGCAAGTAGTTTCGTCAGTCACCCTTGCGGGAACCCAATTCGCGATCCAGCATGTAAAGGGCACCGGCATTTTCCTTGACCATCCCGATTTTCTTCACGTTCGCGTCAGCATTGGCTTCTTCCTCGACCTGCTCCTTTACAAACCACTGCAGAAAATTGTCTGTGGCATGATCCTTTTTCTCGCGGGCCAGATCCACGATTTTTCCGATGGAGGCGGTAACCTTCTGTTCGTGGGCATAGGCCTCTGAAAAAGCCTCGAGCGGGCTGTTCCACGATTTTTTGGGTGCATCAATGGCCTCAAGCTCGATCCTTGCCCCGCGTTCTCCGAGATAATGGAAGATTTTCATGGCATGCTCAGTCTCTTCGTCTGCCTGGATTTTCATCCATTGGGCAAAACCGGACAGGTTTTTATCCAGGAAATCAGCCGACATGGAAAGGTACAGGTAGGAACTGAACATCTCCATGTTGATCTGCTTGTTCAGCGCTTTCTTGACATCCTCATTCATACATTTCTCCTTTTGTCTGTTTTGATATTCATTTGTAATATATAGATTTTCTTATATTACGGCAACAGATTTTATTGACATGAATCACTGACGGTGCTACGGTCAGAATCATGAAGCGGCAAGGGCATAAGGCAAAAAAAGCGTCTCCTGTCTACACAGTCGTCATTCCGGTTTATAATGAGGAAGACTGTGTGCGAGCCTGCCACAAGGAACTTACAGCTGTAATGGCTTCCGCGGGCGAGGCATACGAACTCGTCTTTGTAAACGACGGGAGCAGGGACAACACGCTTCCACTTCTCCATGAGATTTCCGCACTTGACCGCCATGTAAAAGTGCTCAGCTTTTCCCGTAACTTCGGACACCAGGCGGCTGTGAGCGCTGGTATTGACTTTGCCTGTGGCCACGCTGTGATTGTCATTGACGCAGATCTGCAGGACCCGCCGGATGTAATTCCCGTGATGATCGCCAAATGGAAACAGGGATTTCACGTTGTCTACGGGAAGCGTATCGGCCGCAAGGGAGATTCCTTTTTCAAGCGTATAACTGCCGCACTCTTCTACCGCGTGCTCCGCAGATTTTCAGGTATTTCAATACCGCTTGACTCCGGGGATTTCAGGCTCATGGACCGCAAGGTCTGCGATGCAATAAAGCGCATGCCGGAACGCCACAGATTCCTGCGCGGGCTTGTGGCATGGACTGGATTCCGCCAGACCTCTGCAGAATACATCAGGCAGAAACGCCGCGCCGGAAAAACAAAGTATCCGCTTTTCAGGATGATCAACTTTGCAGCAGACGCCATCACGGCCTTTTCGCGCAAGCCGCTTCAAATTGCATCATGGATTGGTTTCCTGACATCTGCCGGCGGATTTGGTTATTTCATTTACAGTCTTGTACGCTATTTCAACGGTGAGACCGCAGAGGGCTGGACGTCGATCGTATCGCTGCTCATCATCTTTAACGGCATACTCTTCATAATACTCGGAATCATGGGTGCTTACCTGGGCCGCATCTTTGACGAAGTGAAGGGCCGGCCGCTGTA
>RPPD01000165.1 GCA_003818675.1 Spirochaetaceae bacterium | reverse complement strand
TTTCCCCTTCATTAAACACCACCGCAGAAAACATTTTTATGACAGTTCCCGAAAGTTGCCATGCATCCCCTGCAAGGCCGGCCTTGTTGCAGGTGTGGGCGAGAAATGTTGCGCGGTCCCAGCCATACTCGGTGGCGACCTGGGGCAAAAGCAGTCCTGAATAACCACCGCGTTCCACCATGAGACCATGTTTTCCCACAATAATCTCTGAAACATCCGATACTCTCTGGAGCGGTGAAAGTACAGATATTTCTATCTCAATCCGCGGTAGTTCCTGAAGGTTTACCGGAGGAAAGCGGGGATCAGAAAATGCCGCTGCCTGGGCCATTTCACGCACTGTATTTACGAGCGGCTCCACCGCAATTATGAACCCGATACAGCCGCGAAGCTGGCAGTCAATATGCAGGCTTACGAATGCGCCGCATTTTTCAAGCAGGAGCGGCGTGGGATCAGGGAATGCAGGTTTATTTTTGTTGAGCCTTGCTTCTATACAGAGGCGGGCGGTTTTTAATAGAATTTCTTTTTCTTCATTTGTCAGGTTAAAATCCATGATACATCCTTTAACTGATGCCAAACGCGGCATATTGCGCTATTCCATGGCTGTTATTGTCAGTGGAAGAATTGTTGCCCTCTGACAACAGGCAGATGTTTTTCCCGGAGCCAAGCAGATTCAGCAGTATTGCAACAGATGAGGCGCCGCATGAGCTTATGCCCTTTTCTGCAATTTCTGAAATACCAGTCGCATTTCCCTCCAGAATCATCCGGCGCAGTTTTTCCGATTCCTCTTTTGCATCCTCTTCTACAGCGGCAAAGCCCAGATTGGCGGACACAACAAAAAGGGTTGTGTCCATATTCTCCTGAAATATCAGTCTTAATGCATTTACAAGCGACTGCGTGATTTTACCATTGATCCTGCCGACAAGGATAGGAATGATTTTTGCGCCTGGAAAAAGGACTTGAACAAATGGAAGCTGAACCTCTATGCAGTGTTCTTCCATGTGGGATATGTCATCTATGGCGAACGAACTGGAACATGATGCAAGCTCATCTATAATTTCAGTATCGACTTCAAGGGTTGCTCCTGGAATATTGAAAAAAGATGATTCAGTGAAAATAATTCCTTCTGCCGGATCACGGTGTATGGGCCCGATAATTACCACATGTGCAATATTGCGCCCAAGCGCAGATTTGAAGCCGCTTGCAGCGATAGCACCTGAATATTTCAAGGCAGCATGGGGGACAATGATCCCGCTTGATGAAGCGGGTTGTGTAGCACATCCATCTATAAGCGAGCGGACCATGACTGTCAGTTTTTCTGCGTCTGCGGGATAAAAAATGCCATCGACTATCGGTCCCCTTGTTTTATCACTCACCCGTTAAGATTAACCTCCTGTGCGAATCATTTCAAGCACATCAAATGCCTGCTTCTTTCAGGTATTTCCACGAAGGCGGGAAAGACGCGATTCATCCACTGCCACGCGCAGATTTTTCTCCTGTGTTGGAATCACAAGACCTGCTTTGGCGCCCTTGATGCGCTTGAGATTTTTGACCTGCGTGTAGTACAGGTCAGCCTTGCCCGAATTCTTCCCCTTGCTGTATTTTATGGCAAGGTTCCCGGCGTCAAGGAGTACATCAAGGGGAATGCTTTTGCCGGATTTACTTCTGATAAAGACATAAGCACCTGCGAAATCCCTTGTATGCAGCCAAAGGTCGTTCCCGCGCATTTTTTTCATGAGTTTCTCGTTTTCCTTTGCAGTGCGGCCGACCATGATTGAAAAACCCATGGATTCAAACATCAGACCTTCACTAGCTCCAGTCTTTTGTTTGTCCTTTACTGGCCCTGATTTTCTTTTACCGGAGTATTTTTTATCAAGTGTAGAAAGAACTGCAGGATCATCCATCTGGGCGGCTTGTTCGGCAAGACGGATGTCTTGTTGAACGACTGCGAGGTCGCAACTGCTTTCCCCAAGGTTTATGACTAACTTCTCATGCTGTTTCCTGTTCTTCTTGTATTGCTCGTAATAAACCCTTGCGTTTTCTTCTGCAGTCTTTGCAGTGTCAAGTTCGATCTCTATTTTTCTGTTGTCGTTAAAAAAATCATCGCATGAAAGCCATTTCGTGCCGGGCGCCACTGATCCAAGGCAACCCATCACGAGGTCGCCGAGTTCACGAAACCGGGAGAAACCGGCCTTTTCAGCAATGGATTTCTCCATTTCCAATACGGATGAAGCGAGGCGAGCCTCCTGCGCCAAAAGATTGGTCATGACGCGCTGCGAGAGTTTTTCAAGCGAGTCTTCCCTGTAGGCAGAGCTGTAATACTCCTCAACACGCTGGTTGAGACTTCCTGAACCAGGAAAATCGCGCACTGTAAAAATCTTTCGATTGTCTTTGAAAACTGTTGAGCCAGATTCTGGTAAATAGCTGCCACCGGATATTTCTCCACGGCCAGGCCGTCTCCATAAAGCGTCCAGGATATTGCCGTCAGTGTCCGTGACAATGCAGTTTGGATTGCTGCCCCAGAGCCTGAACCAGAGTATGACCTTTCCCTCATCTGAAACAGTGGTTATTTTAATGATGCGGTCATCGTTGACATGTACAACATTGACAATAGTATGGCCACGGACATTCGCGCGCAGAAAGGTGACAAATCGCTGTGGTTTCTTGCCCTTTTGTATTTCCCCAGTAAAAAGATGAAATCTGCAGTCAGGTGGTTTTACGCAGACATAAAGCCTGCTCATTTTTCCCTTGCCCCATAGGTCAAAGACCAGTTCACCGAAGCCCGGCTCATGTATTTCCTGTATATGAGAGCCTGTGATGTCAAGCTCCACTATGAGTGCGTTTATCTCCGCGTTGTTTAATGTCCCTAGACCGGTCATGAAACAAGCCCTGAGTGTACAAGGAAAACATCTGCATCGGGCCTGGAGAAAAACACGAATATGACCTTTTTGGGACGGTCATGGGTTTCAAGAAATTCCCGAACTGCAGAACCTGCGACCAAGGCGGCCTTGTCCTTGGGATAACCATAAACCCCCGTGGATATGGCCGGAAACGCGATTGACTCAAGCGAATGGTCTGTTGCCAGTTGCAGGCTGTTTGTGTAGCAGTTGCCGAGAAGCAGAGCCATTTTCTCCGGTTTTGACCAGGAGTAGACCGGACCGACCGTGTGAATGACATGGCGGCAGGGGAGATTGCCGGCGTTGGTCATGACAGCCTCACCGGTTGGAAGCCCTCCCTTGGGCAAATTGAGGCGGATCTTGCGGCACTCCTGGAGCAGGGAAGGTCCGGCTGCCCGATGGATGGCACCGTCGACACCGCCGCCGCCCAGAAGTGATGAATTGGCCGCATTGACTATGGCATCTGTTTCAAGTCCGGTGATATCGCCAATGCATACTTGTATTCTGCCTTTTACGAATGTTCCCTTTTCAATCATTTTCATGTTCCAAATCCCAAATATCTTACCACATAGCCGGATCGGGGACAATATTAGGCGGTTCAATACTTGATTTTAAGGGAAAAATACACTATTAAAGTAGTATGCAGATGCCTGTGGGGAGGGATGATGGCAAAGAGAAAAAAAGTTCTGCAGACGCTTTCTGAAAAGACAATTGCAGTAAGTTCTGGCAAGGGCGGAGTCGGCACGACAACAACCGCGGTCAACCTCGCGCTTTACTATGCAAGGAAGAACCTGCGGGTGGGGCTTATTGACTTGGACCCGCTCTCGGATGTTGCGACGCTTCTGGACATAGACGATCCGGAATCGATTTTTTCCACCCAGTTTGATGCGGCTGACAATACCTTTTCTACCCATGTTTTTCCTGTTTTCGACAACTTTGACCTGATTTTTCCAACCTCAAAGCTGCATAAGAATGACTCCATTTCACTTCTTGAAAAGCTTTTTTCAAGATTTACGGATGAACTTGACTCACGTTATGACCTTTTAATATTTGACCTGCCTGCGGGTGTGCGTTATGAAGACAACCTGATTTTTCTGCACCATACGCACAATCTCGTGCTCGTTACAAACGCTGAACCCGCGGCTCATGTTTCGGCCGGGGGCTATATCAGAAGCGTTCTTGAGCTGGAGCCTGATCTCTCGGTCTACCTTTGGCACAACAAGTACGGAAAGGTTCCAGGCCAGGTGTTCAATCCATCGGATGTGATAGGAAATTACAACAAGAATGTTGAAGAGGAAGCAAGGCTTCCTGACGAGGTGCGTGAGAAGATACGGGACCTCGCATTCATTCCCGTGGATGCTTCACTGGATCTGCTGCAGACAGGAACATCACCGCGAAAAAATCTTTTGCGCAGCCTCCTTGACCTTTCCGAGTTTTTCCAGGAGAGAAGGCTCGAGGATTTGTCAAAGGGCATGAAAATCTCGCCGCGTCTTTTTGACATCATCAAGTATTATCTGATTCACACACAAAAGATAGATAATGTGGACACCTATATAGATGAGCTTGGAATTTATCTGAAAAAAGTGCTGGCACAGGATATAGTCAAAGGATCAAGCCCTAAAGATGCCAAGAGACGGATAACGGCTTTGGACAAGCTGAAACCCTTTGGTGAACAGGAGCGTTCGCTTCTCTCAATATACTTCGTAAGAGTGAAGAGTGATCTGATCCTCTCGCTTACAAACAGGTTGATCTCCCTTCTTGAGAAATCAATCCAGGATGAGGACGCAGGATCAGGCCTTGCTGATAAGCACGGCCTGGACTATCACAAGGTTATTGACTCAACAATGGGAAAGCTTATGCTGGCCTTAAATGTCAAAAAGAAACAACTCAGCGTGGACTGCTCAAATACAGCAGGCCTGTTCCTGTTTTATTTTTCGCTATACAAGCTTTTTCAATCCAGTTCCATTGTATCCCTTATCAACAATTTCATACCCAAAAAAAAGAACAAGCGCGGGAAAGTTGTGAGGGACAAACACCGCCAGATAAAGGAACTTTTGAACAAGAGCAAACAATACCAGGAAAACTATTACAAACTGGTGAAGACACTCTACCCGATCATCAACCGCCAGGTCATGGCCGTGGTAGAGACTTTTAATCTGTCGAACCTGCTTCTGAAAGACAAGCAGGGTCACGTGCACAAACTGGCATATCTCACCCTGTTTACAAATTTTCTCCATGAAACAGTGCATTCAGGGCTTTCCGTGATCATAGGCTTCAGGCACAGACCCGCGACCAGGGCATTTGAAAGGGCTGCCGAGCAGCTTTTATCACAGATCGGATTGAATTGAGTGGCGCCAAGGAAATTATTGATTCTCCACGAATAATATCAGGAGGACGGATCAGGGGGTCACTTCATCAGGAGGATACTTGTGTATTTCCTGATGAAGTCTTCTGTCTGGACGTTCCATCAAGTAAGTGAATAGCCTGTGATGCGCATCGTCATTGAAATAGGTGAACTCAAGTCCAATCTCACGTCCAAGCCGCGCAATTTTGCAGTCAAGAGAAATAAGGTCGTTTCCTAACTGCAATGAGCAACGCTGAAGCATGTCACCCTTTTCGAGCCCGTACATCATTTCAGTGTGAAGTGGCTTGAACATCATTCCCTGAATGGATATGTCCCTGACAAGGCCCGTGGCAATAGTCCGTTTTTTGGGATTTGTGAAAATAATTGAAAACTGTTCACATCGGTCAGGAATAACACGGATGAATCTGCGTGAGTCATTCAAGGAACGGTAGCGTTTAAATATTTCAGTAAGCCGGAAAACTTCCTGCTTGTCCTTGGAATCATAATCAATTATTCCGTTAACATTAAGAAAAATTGCCTT
>RPPD01000164.1 GCA_003818675.1 Spirochaetaceae bacterium | reverse complement strand
TGGTTCTGCAATAAACAATGCTGTGGCAATGGGTCAGGGGGAACCGTTTTTAAATATTGAATCGGTGAAAAAAGCGCTTGAAATACTGACGCACCCAAAGTGCTTTGGAATGAGCCGCAGGCATCTTACTGTTTCGACTGCAGGGATTGTTCCAGGCATCAGAACCTGTGCTGATGAATCATTTCCGTGCAGATTGGCGGTTTCACTTCATTCGGCAAAAAACCAGGTCAGGGATGTCCTTGTGCCAATCAATAGAAAATATCCCCTGGAAGAACTCAAAATAGCCCTGCGGTATTATGCAGATCTGACAAAGAACAGGATCACATTTGAATACATTCTGATTGATAATGTAAATGATTCAACAGATGATGCACGTGAGCTTTGTAACTTTATTAATGGGCTTCCATCGTTTGTCAACCTGATTCCATATAATGCTGTTGGCCAGACAGGCTACAGGCGCCCATCTGGAAAAAGGATTGCCAATTTTGCCGATGTTCTTGCGAGGGCTGGAATTGAAGCGTGTATCAGGCAGGAAAAGGGCGCGGATATTCACGCTGCATGCGGGCAATTGACACAACAAATATTTAATGGTTAAATCTTTTTCTACCGCCCAGATGGTGAAATTTGGTAGACACGCTAGGTTCAGGACCTAGTCTCCGCGAGGACGTGGGGGTTCGAGTCCCCCTCTGGGCAAATTCCATACTAAATTATTGCAATTTACACAATCATGTTGAAAGCGCATTCATAACAGAACTTCTGAAATCTTTATCAAGTTCATCCCGGTATGAGAGTATTTTGTGTATGTAGTTTAACGTTGAGACAGGCGTGCCGTCGATGGAAACCCTGCCCTCCCCTGCATTATACATGGCGAGCGCAACCACCTCGTTTTCACCCCGGTTGAGGCAATAACTGAGATACTTCATCCCATGGTCTGCATTCCTGTCCAAAGAAAAGAAATCTGTGTCAGTGAGTTCCGGCCAGGCCAGATTGTTCAACTGGAAGAGACCGCGATCCTCGGATTCTGTGTTTTTATTGACAGCCTCGATATTAAAACGGCTCTCAACACCAACAAGCGCAAATGCCAGAGTGAGAGGTACGGAATACTTGTCTGCTTTCTCACAGATCACTCGCGTGATTTCCTCTGAATGTGTAATACTGTTGAAGTACTGTATTACTATGTCGCAGGTGAGTTCATTCCTGTAAAGAGCGAGTCCGGAATCAGGGCTTGAAACTGCACGTTCCTCAAGAATGACTCCAACAGGTTTAATCTCTTCTATGCGGGTTGGCTTTTGCGTAAATTCCCGCACAAACTCCCTGTTTTCCCCTGAGAGTGCAAAGTGTGTACAAGTAATGAGTATGGGTGCAAGCAGTAAAAATACAAGTCTCTGGATAAAAAACCCCCTAATTTTGCTTACGCCAATTTTGAGGATTGAATATACTTGTTTTTTGTTTTGCTGACAAGAGCTTAAAGAGGACAGAAAATAGTATTGTATTATAAATAATACAGGTAACTAAATAACTGCTTCTTCAAGAAGCACAACAGCATGAGCCTCAACAGCATTGCCAGTTCCTGTGCTGTCCAACCCTTCTTTTGTTTTTGCTTTAACCGAAACAAGTTTTTCCGGCAAATCCATGAATTTGGCTATTGTTGTTCTGATAACGGGGATATGGGGCTTTAAAACAGGGGTTTCCAGAATGATGGTTGTGTCTATATTTGCAACTGTATATCCTGCTTCTCTAATAAGCTGCATGGTTTTTTCAAGGAGGATTGTGCTTTTAATATTTTTAAATGCTGGATCAGATGGCGGGAAATGGGTCCCGATATCCCCAAGTGCTGCTGCACCCAACAGCGCATCTATTACAGCATGAATGAGCACATCACCGTCTGAATGTCCATGCTCGCCCTTGTTATGCGGGATGACAGCACCACCCAGGACCAAAGCCCGGTTTTCCACAAGCCTGTGTATATCATATCCCTGGCCGATTCTCATATGCCCTCCAGGTCGTGGGGATATGTAATTTTACGGTTTGATGGTTCCCCTGGAATGGAAAAGACCTTTTTTCCTAAAAGAGATAGTACCTCTGCATCATCTGCACAAGTGGAATGCATGGATTTGGCTGTCCTGTGAGCCTCCAGAATCATATCGAACCTGAATCCCTGCGGTGTCTGAGCACCCTTCAGGCTGTGTTTGGGTATATGCTTTTCAATTATTCCGTCCTGGGTTATCTGCTTTGGGGCATCGGCAATTTCCACGACTGGTATGCATGCTTCATGTGTCTCTGTTGCGCTAAATACCGTCTGGATGAGTTGTGGAGAAATCCATGGTCTTGCTGCATCATGTATTAGGACGATTTCCGGTCTTGCCTGTTCAAGCGCGCAAAGTGCCTTGAATACAGACTCCTGCCTGGTGGAACTGCCCTCAATAATATCGATTTGTACCCCGGTTGCGGATATATTGGACTGGACAAGCGATAAGACCCGGGAGCAGTGACCTGTTGGGACTGTGATTATGATGGACTGGAAAAGGTCTGTCTGAAGAAAAGCCTGGATGCTTTTTATTATTACGGGAATCCCGTTTATGGACTGATACTCCTTTTTTCCCACTGATCCCATTCGGGTGCTTGAACCTGCTGCAGTAATGCAGACTGCGGCCCGAATAGCTGCCGGGCCATTCGCCTGGCATGCCTCATGGCTACCCGTCCGAATCACTCCTCATCCATCCTCTTGTAGATGAGCGCTTCCACCTGGTCCTTTTCCTTTTCCATGGAATAGGAGACTTCGTCAATGAGCAGTTTCAGCGCATTATCAAAGAGTTTTCTTTCAAGGATCGGGAGTTCCTTGATCTTGCTTCTGTTGTAGAGTGAGCGGACTACTTTTGCGATATCAATTACACTCCCTTTTTTCAGGA
The DNA here is from genome assembly GCA_003818675.1 of Spirochaetaceae bacterium. Next base: position 2,882 of record RPPD01000164.1, on the reverse strand, counting down.
GATCAAGGTTCATCTGATAACGCATTTTCCAGTCAGCGGAAATTGGCGGACATTCTTTGGCTATAACATTGAGAGCTTTCTGCGCCTCATTTTTGCTGACAATGGCGCGGATTCCCCGCTCATCGGCCTCATTTACGGGCATCCAGACAGTCATGTCAGGCACATCAAGGTAAATGACATAATACAGGATTTTTTTATCCTGAAATGTGCGCTCCTCTATTGAGGTCACCTGCCCTACGCCATGGAGCGGATATACTATTTTCTGGTTGAGCTTGTATTTGAGATTCCTGAAGGAGATCTTGCGCTTTGAAGATTTTCCAGCGGATTTTCCATGCTTTTTGGAAACAGGTTTGGCAGGTTTAACGGGTTTTTTATGAACGGGTTTTGCTTGTGTGTTCTTTTTTACAGGTTTCTTTGGCTTTGAAGCTGGCTTTACAAGAGCTTTTTTTACAGGTTTCTTTTTCATAGTTATTCAATATACACGAAAAAACAAAATGAGTCAAAATATTAGTGTGCGTGTCCCATGTTAATTTTTATTTCAGCTTCAGACTATCCAGCGATTCATCCTGGAATCCTTAAACTCGATGTATTTCATGGGATGAAAATCCAGGGGATTCGGGAACCAACCGCCAATGATGTCATATTCTATGATATTGAAGGCCGCTATATGGTCAATTGGCAGAATGGTCGCTTCCTGCAGCAGAAGCTCTTCTGCTTCTGCCAGCTTCTTGTAGCGGTCAAGCCCTGTGGCTGCCAGGGATTCTTCAATGAGCTTATCGTAGGCGGTACTTGAATAAAGCGCCTCATTCAAGTTGCTGTAGGAGGTCCACATCTGCAGAAAAGCGAGCGGATCTGCGAAGTCGCCGATCCAGGTATATGAGCTTAGGGTGTATTCGTGTTTGTGCAGTTCATTGAAATAATCACGTGATTCGATTTCCTTGTATTTTACTTCAATGCCGATGGCCTCTTTCAAGGCTGCCGCGATTTTATCCGCATAAAAGGTTCCACCCTTGGTTATCAGAATGGTGATTGGCGGAAGTCCTGCTCCCTTGGGGAATCCCGCTTCCTCAAGGAGCTTTAAAGCCTCTGCTTTGTTCTGGGAAATGCCCTTTACCTCCGGGTATTTGGGTATTTCCGGAACAAGCTTGGTTGTGGGATACAGGGAGAATTCCTGTGAACGCAGTTCCTTCCAGGGAAAAAGCATGGCTATACCCTTCCGTACCCTGGGATCATTCCACGGTTTTTCCTTGCATACAAAAAAAAGAAAACTCGTTGCAAACATTGAATTGGGAACGATTTTTTCTTTTGATGCTGCATCAAGCGTCTGATAGTCGCAGTAATTCAGGTTGGTCCAGTGTATTTTTCCAGCATTGACCTCGCCGGCCAGTTCCTTATCGTCTTTAAAAAAGCGCAGGAGTATTCCGTCCATTTTTACCTGATCTGCATCCCAGTAGTGCTTGTTTTTTACGAAGAGTATCTGGTCTGGTTTGCGCTCCTGAATCATGAAGGGACCATTGGTAATAAGGGTTGATTCGGTATCCCAGTTCTTTTTTCCATTATATGACGAGTGAATGGGTGCAAAATTCAGGAGACAGAGCAGTTTCAGGAAATGGCTGGCGGGTTTGGCCAAAGTGATTTCCAGGACCTTATCTGATACAGCGCGGATTCCCACACTGGCAGGATCCTTGCTCTTGCCTTCCCTGAAGTCCTTGGCGCCCTTTATAACGTCCAGGTATACCGAGTATGCGGCATTTGAAGCAGGATCAAGATTATAGATGAAGGTGCGCCTGAAATCCTCCGCCTTCACGGGATCTCCGTTGGAATAATAGGCATTGTCACGAAGATAAAAGGTATAGACAAGATTGTCATCGGACATGTCCCATTTGAATGCGGTGCCAGGCACGGGTTCAAGTGTGAAGGGATGATTTGATAAAAGGCTTTCGTACATGATGGTGAGCACCTGAATTTCTGTGCTTGTATGGGCAAGAACAGGATTAAAGCTCAGTTCCTGCTCACCAATTCCAATTACAAACAGTTTTTCAGGCAGTCTGCGGTCTGGTTCCGAGGAGAGCGGCAACAGACATACTGCTGCAAGAACAATTAATAAAACCGATCTAACAACCCGCACCCAGATCCTCCATATCGTGTAAATATCATCAAAATGATCGAGGCTGTCAATAATTAACCATGGCTGATGTTCAAAGTATGCCCTTGATATAGATGTTTGTCAGAAATCAAATATATTCAACAGCGTTAATACAATGACGGTTATTCCCGCAGCACCCGAAATCAGGGAACCAACGAGCAGTCCAGTCATGGTGGATGTACTGGAACGGATAAGTTCTTCCTCGCTTTTTACGCTGATTAAAAATCTGTTCTTTTTATCAGACGGTTTCTGGATGGCGAGTTCTCCCTGAGAGTCCGAGGCCTCACCCATAACATAGAGGTTTTTTTCAAGAGGAATTACATCTTCCTCGTATCTGTAGCCCAATGTGCGGGTGGAAGCACCACCCAAAAGTGTGTTGCTGAGCGCTATTGTCAGGCCGCCAAAACTCAAGGATGGGCCGTGGACTTCTCCGGGTTCGAAATGCGAGAAAGCTTTCTCAGTGACAAAGGTGGCTCCATCAGGGTTGACCCTCATCTTCCCGGTTGCGTCTTCAATATAAAACGGGACAAATCTGGTATTCTGCGCAACTGTATCGGAACCACGTCTGGTTTTTTGCACGCGGTGACCGTTGGAATCAGTATCCCAGTAGGTCTCTTCATATTCACGGCTGACGCGCATGGAATAATAGGCACAGGACACCTTGGCCAGCTCGGAGACAAGGGGGGATGCACATGTGCTTTTCCCCTTTATTTCAGCAATCTGGTTAAAGGAGCCT
>RPPD01000163.1 GCA_003818675.1 Spirochaetaceae bacterium | reverse complement strand
TTACGGATTCTATCAGGTCAATGTTGCGTCTGGTGCTTTTGAAGCAACTCATTTTGCCGATGGTTCCAAAACAGATCTATTCTATGGCGGAATAGAATGCATTTACAAGGATAGCACCACAATTTTCTTAGGTCCGGCAACCGCGGGACTCTGGCGCAACACATTTGAAATAGATGCATGGACAGGCAGCTGGACTCTTGAATAAACCATAAAAAAGGCGCACCGGATCATTCCGGGGCGCATTTTTTATTTCTTCCTTGACACCTTGAGGTATTCTATCGCATCCAACATTCCTGAATCTTGCGCAGCAAAATGGCAATCCAGTTCCTGGTCAGAAAGTCCTGTGAGTTCATGAATAAGATAGTGAATCCAGAAATCATCTGCAAGGCTGTCTACAATGTGTTTGTAACAGTAAAAATCAGGTACTGCTGGCTGCTGTTCTTTAAGATAAGTCCTGACTTTGTAGTCATGAACCGCAATTTTTATATCAGCCATTTTCAATCCAGTACCGACAAGATGCTTGACCAGGTAGTTGATTGTTTTCCCGGTGTCAAAGATGTCGTCAACAAGAAGCACCTTTGCTCCACGTGTTAAATTGGATGGGTCCAATGTCCACCCGTCGACTGTGACTTCACTGCTTTTGCCTGGACCCTCATAGGATCGCGCAACCACGGCTGCGTACAGAATTGTTTTTTTATTACCCGCCAGAATTCTGAAATAATCACTCATTATATTTCCCATCGCAGCACCGCCGCGCAGTGAAACATAGATGATGTCCGGAATCCCCCATTTTGTGACTATTTCATATGCGAGTTTTATCGCGTTGTTCCGTACTTTATCAAATGAAATATACTCTGATTTCATCTGGGAATAGTGATAGTCTCCGCACTGCCTCCCCGCAGGATCTCCATCGCAAGATCCTTTTTATCAGTGCCTGCAGGGCCGTTTAATGCGCCAAAATAATCTATCATGTTTATGACTGCTTTCCCGTTTATCGTCTTAATAAGGTCTCCGGTATGCAATCCTGCATGGAAAGCAGGAGTGTTTTTTTCCACGGAAATTACAACTATTCCATTCTCCTGGGCGGCTATCTTATAACGGTCCCGAACCTCTTTTGAAAGGGGTAAAGTTATAAAACCCGGCCATGAGTTATTGGCCATATTCGTGACTGCTGTCTCTGACGGACGGACATCAAGCGCAAAGGTGATTTTTGTCTTCTCTCCCAGTCTGATAATTGTAAACTCCACCGGAATCCCTGCTGGAATGTTCCCGATCATCTGTATGAAATGACCCTCATCAAGCACTTGCTTCCCGTTTATGGATGTTATGAGATCCCCGGGAAGAATTCCACCCCTCTGGGCGGGAGAATCCTTTATTATAAAATTTACAAATGCGCCCTTCACCCTGTATATCTTTAGTTCCTTTTCTGCATCCTGCGAAATGGAACGGTTGATGGACACACCAAGCCAGCCGTATTGGACCTTTCCAATTGTAATAAAATCATTTACAAGCTTCTTTGCGTTGTTGATCGGAATGGCAAAACCGATGCCGATTGAACCGCCCGTGGGGCTTGTAATCCAGGTGTTGATTCCGATAATTTCTCCCTTGAGGTTTACAAGCGCGCCTCCTGAATTGCCCGGGTTAATCCCCGCGTCTGTCTGTATGAAGTCATTTATATTGGATATGGAAGCATTTCTATCAAGCCGTCTGTCAAGTGCGCTGACAATACCTGAAGTTACGCTTGACTGCCATCCATATGGATTGCCGACTGCTATTACCCAGTCGCCAACCTTCAGTTTGTCAGAATCACCCATGGAAGCCAAGGGAAGTTCATCCCCGGTTTCTATGGACAAAAGCGCAATATCCCTGCGTTCATCAGAACCCACGATCTGTGCTGTATATTCCCGCTGATCAGAACATATTATAATGATTTCCTTGCCGCCCTTAATGACATGAAAGTTTGTTAGAACGAAGTATTTCCCCTCGCGGCGCTCTACGATTATTCCGGAACCCATACCCGATCGCTCAAAATCCCTGTTGCCGGGATTGCCCTTGTCATCCTCTGGATCCTGGAAAAAATATTCCCACGGGTTTTCCCCGCCTATGATGTCGTTTACCTGTATGCTGACCACTACAGGGACCACCTTGTCGGCAATACCGCGGAAGGTATTCTGCATCTTCTCCATGGAGGGGACATCAGAACCTTCCTCCCCGTTTATCCCAAATATCGAAAGACAAGAAGATGCCGCCAGGGCAACTGAAAAAAGCAGTATACCTGATGCAGCCCGGCATATCCAACCTTTGATTGAAATAGATTTATTTGATTTGGATCTCAAGTTCAGCTTGCAGTTCATAACAGTATCTCCCCTGTCCTTAGTATACTATCGGAATAAAATAATTTCATCACAAAAAAAGCTGTGGCTTTTTACATATTTCCGGGTTTCCTCGGCTGTTGTGTGAATCTTACCATTTTGTAAGGATTTCCGTGCGATCATCCCAGATCGCCACGGTATGTTCGCAGTGTGCAGATTTCCTGTTGTCCGCGGTTTTAACGGTCCAACCATCGTCTAAAATCTTTATACGCCATGTTCCCGAGTTGATCATGGGCTCAATAGCCAGTACCATTCCAGCTTTCAGCTTGGGATTGGGACCAGGATGCGGATAGTTGTATATCTGAGGATCCTCGTGAAGGGCAAAACCCACACCATGACCACAGTATTCCCTTACCACGTCAAATCCAGCCTGGCGGGCGTGCTCATAAACAGCCTCGGAGATATCCCTGATCCTGTTTCCAGCAACGGCCTTTTTTATTGCATGCTCGAGACATTCCTCTGTAACCCTGATGAGCCTCTGGTCCTCATTATCAGCTTTTCCGACAGGAACCGTTACAGCTGAATCTGAATAGTATCTGTTATAGATAACACCCAGGTCAAGACCAACAATATCACCATCGGCAAGCTTCCGTTTTCCAGGAATCCCGTGGATTACTTCTTCATTTACAGAAATGCAAAGGGACGCAGGATAATCACAATATCCAAGGAAAGCGGCGCTTCCGCCCCTCTTGATAATAGTAGTATGCGCTATCTGGTCCAGTTCCCTGGTGGTTATTCCTGGTGCAATTGCATTCCTCATTGCCTTCATGGCTTCATGCAGAATGCCGCTGGCCTGTCTGATTCCATCAATATCCTGTGGTGTTTTTAAAGCAATCATGTAAATATCCGGTCAGTCTTCTCTGGCAGGGGCAGTTTTTTTCTGTCGCAGCAGAACCTTGATTTCATCCTCAGCATCCTTTCCAAATGCATCTTGAATGGTTTTGGTGATGTCGTCACTCTTCTGGCCAGTAATCGTAACCTCGCCATGAGTGACTACCCCCTCTTCTACCAAAAGCCTGGGTGTTTCAATATTACCCAGAACCATTCCACTCTCCGACAGCTGCACTTCCTCAGTGGCATGAATGTTTCCAATTAAAATTCCCGAAACTGTTACTTTTTTGGCCTTGATGTCTGTCTTGACCTTGCCTGCTTTTCCCACAACCAGCTGGCCTTCTGTGTCAATTTCCCCCTGAAACTTGCCGTCTATCAAAATTGATCCCACTACGCGGAATTTACCTTCAAACACTGAGCCCGGACCTATTATGCAATTGGGTTGTTCGGCTGACTTTGACGCCATTATTTTATATTCTTCCTGCCCAAAAGGATACCATGTTTGATACGTGGATTCAAGGGTTTTTCCTCCCCAAGCCCAGCTTTTGGGTCAGATTCCAGACATCAGGATTGGCGGGATCCTTTGACATGACTTCTCCATAGGTGATTTTTGCAGCCTGGTAATCGTTTCTGGCAATCTCAATGAACGCCTTGAGAACAAGAATCTTTGCTTTGTCAGCATCTGTAGCAGTTGGATCTGATTCAGTGCGTTCAAGCGCGTTTTCACAGGCTGTAAGTCCCTGTTTTAAAGCACCTAATTCTCGTAAAACTACCGCATGAGTGAAATGGAAATCCCAGCTCCCTGACAACCTGGCCGCATTCTGCAACATCTTCTCTGCCAAAACAAGTTCTCCCTCCATGGCCAGCATAATACCATCGGCCTCGGTAATCCAGGCATTCTCTTTTCCGCCAGTAGCGTCCTTCCAGAATACCATTACGTCTCTTGCCTGGGATAGATTCCGGTACCTGAGTATTGAAAATACCAGCAGTTGCGCAGAGAGTTCGTCATCCGGATGTTCATAGAAATATTCCTGGAGTTGCTGTACATATGTGGATGCCGGTGTTCCCTCTCTTTTTACAACCAGTCGTGTGAGCAGAACGCTCCTTTCCTCAGGGAACCTTTTCGAAAATTCATCCAGTATCTTTAATGCCTTTTCCCGCTCACCATTCCTGGCCAGGAACTTCGCATACTCTGTTACTGACATTGGATCATCAGGAAAAACTTTACAGGCCTGTTCCAGAACAAAACGGGCTTTCTCGTCCAGGTTCTGCTGCTGCATGATATAGGCGAGATTAACAAATCCCTCCGGCGCACCTTTACTTCCAACTGAAGTTGCCCTTTCATAATATTCGGCCGCGCGCGACAGCTTGTTGTCCACCAGGTAAATGTCTCCCAAAAGCAGATCGATATCAGTACGTTCCGGGTTTTTCCCCGCAAAGCTTGCAAGCCTTAATGCGGCGATCTGTAACCTGTTATTTTCCCAGGCGACCAAACCTGCAGGTTCATCAAACTCTTGGTCGTTTAACTTTGTCTCTGAAAGCTGACTGGCCTTTTGGAGATCTCCCTTTTCCATGCAGAGGAGGACTGCATCAAGCACAAACCGCGGCTCATGTAAAGCGTCATAGGCTGCAAGAAGACTTTCAACAGATTGGGCGTCGCGCGGTGTAAAATATCCTGCAAATGATTTTACCTTTTCAATGTCTTCTGGTTTTTCTCCCAGCCGCAGGTATGCTTCAGCAACCAAAGCCTGAACAGGTTCGCTTTTAATTTCGGACCTGGCGGCCTCTATTACATCTTTTGCCCGCCCCTCCTGCAGCATCACCTGGAAAGCGAGCTGTGTCAGCCCCAGATTTCCAGGGTATTTTTTTTGGCTGTTTGTCACAAGCTGTCTGAAAGGTACATCATCATGAGAAAGTTCTGAATAGCGATGGTACCTCTTTATGACCCGGAGAAATTCCGCGTCTGTTCGGGCGAGATCCGTTGCGCGTACGAGTATTCTTTTTGCCTCTTCAAGATATCCGCCGGAAATCAGATTATCCGCTTTCTGCATCAGTTCACCGAAGGTGCCTGCAGCGCTCTGGAAGAAATAAAGTTGTACCAGGAAAAACAACAGAATTGCCAGCGGCACTAGAATAGAAATGACGAGAATGATTCTTTTTCTGCTTCGCTCGGATATCATTCCTTTTTTCCAAAAGTTCCCGGTTTGTCCGGTCCTTTGTCATCAGGACTTTTCTTGCGGATTCCATCAAGCACTCCGTTTATGAACTTGTAGGCCTCATCCGAGGAGTATTCCTTGGCGATCATAACTGCCTCGTCTATAGTCACTGTCGCGGGTATATCTTCCTGGAAAAGAAGGCAGTACACACTCACACGTAAAATGGCAAGATCTACACGTGACAGCCTGTCAAAATCCCAGTGCTCGATATTTTCGCGTATGGCCTGGTCAACTGCTTTAATGTTTTCCACAGTGCCCGATATTAAAAGCCTCGCAAAAGCGAGTGTTTCATCAGTGAGTTTTGAAATTCTATCTTCCCCATACCAGGAAAAATCCAGAAGCTCATCCTGGGTGGCTTGTGAAAGATCAAACCGATATAGTGACTGGAATGCGAGGACTCTCCCTCTTCTACGCACTCCCATGTGTTA
>RPPD01000162.1 GCA_003818675.1 Spirochaetaceae bacterium | reverse complement strand
GAGGGCAGCTGCGTTACCAGACCGTCACCTATTGTGAGCCCGATGTAGGTTTTAACAGCGACATCAAATGTTTCACCGTGCAGGGTCATTCCGATAATAAAACCGCCTATCATGTTGATCAGCGTGATAAAAATTCCGACTTTCACGTTTCCTGAAACGAACTTTGATGCACCATCCATGGCTCCGTAAAAATCAACCTCGCGCTGGAGGTCGTTCTTTCTCCTCGTTGCCTCCTCTTCGGTGATGAGCCCGGAGTTGAACTCGGCTTCAATTGCCATCTGTTTTCCAGGTAAAGCATCCAAAGTAAAGCGGGCCGCGACTTCAGCGACGCGCGTTGCGCCCTTGGTGATAACAACAAACTGCACTGCGATGATTACAACGAATATTATCAGCCCAATGACCAGACCCTGCAGATCAGCAGAACCTGTTTTATCTGCAGAACCCGTGACAAAGGACCCGAATGCCCTGATGATTTTGCCATCAAACAGGCTGCCGCGAGAGAGAATAAGCCTTGTTGATGAAACGTTTAATGCAAGTCCGAATACTGTTATAACAAGAAGCAGAGTTGGAAAAATTGAGAAGTCCAGGGCCCTGCGAGTAAAAAGGACAATCAGTATCACCATGAGCGCCAAAACAAGGTTTATTGCCATGAATACATCAAGAAGGATTTCAGGCAGCGGGATGATGAGCATCATCACAATGACAATCACAAAGACCGCAATGATTATGTCACTCTTTGCCTGTGTCAGAAAACCAAATACACGCTGGGCATCAGACATAACAGGCCTCCGAAACATCATAAATCAGGCTTGTCATATCGCCTCCCTGCGTTGGCCGCGCATCTTGTATATCTGTGCGAGGATTGTCGCAAGAACCTCGTAGAATTTCTCTGGAATGACATCCCCAATTTCAACCTCTGAAAAAAGGGCGCGCGCCAGTGGTTTATTCTCCAAAACCGGCACATTATTTTCTTCTGCTATTTCGCGGATCTTTTGCGCCATCACATCAGCTCCCTTTGCCGTGACCATTGGAGCCGCCATCTTCATTCTGTCCCATTCAAGCGCTATGGCAAAATGTGTTGGGTTTGTGATTACGACATCCGCTTTGGGAACGGCTTTGAGCATGTTTCGCGTCATGATTTCCCTCATCCGCTCACGCAGACGACTTTTAACCAGGGGATCCCCCTCATACATCTTGCGCTCTTCCTTCAATTCCTGCTTGGACATCTTCAACTGCTGCTTGTACTGGAATCTTTGGAAGAATAAATCCGCCACTGAAAGGGCAAGCATCACGACGCCTGCCTCCAGAATCAGCCTGAAGGCTATGCCTGAAATAAACTCAAATCCATCATAAAAATGCATGTGTAGCAGATTCGCGAATTTGCCAAACTCGCCCTGGATGTTCAAATAACCCAGAACCCCGATCGCTATGACTTTAAGGAGTGTTTTCAGCAGATTGAATCCGGCCTCCTGTGAGAAAAGCGCGCGTTTGAAAAACTTGCCGAATCGCGGAGCTATGCGCGTAAAGTCCGGCATGATGGGCTTGACGGAAAAAAGAAATCCCCCCTGCACCAGATTTATAAGTATCGCTATAATAAAAACCACAATAAGGATTGGAAGCGATATTTTTACAAAATATGACAGGGCGACACTGAAAAGCTGTGCACTGTATGTTGTTTCATCCGTGCATCGCTCAAAGAAAAACCGCATCATCTCCACAATCTGTCCCAGCATGTATGTGGAGAGTATTCCAATTGTTGCGGTTCCCAAAATCAGAATAACCGATGAAGTCAGATCCTGGGATTTGGCAACCTTTCCCTCTTCCCGGGCCTTCCTTATCTTGTGTTCTGTAGGTTCTTCTGTTCTGCCTTCGTCCTCTGCCGCAAACCATTGCAGATGCATGAACCTTGCAGGAGCATTTTCAGCTTCGAGGAGATATCGCATGTATAAAAACGATGCTTCTCTGTTCATGCACTCCCTGCAATATTGGTGTACATTGTTTCCAACTGCGTAAACCCGGCCTCTATCACACGCGAGGCCACATCAACGATAAATGGAATAATCAGAAGCAGGACAAGGAAGGCGACCCCGATTGAAATTGGAAATCCAAGCATCAGCAGGTTCATCTGTGGTGCGGCCTTTGCCAGAAGGCCCATACATACGTATACAACAAAAATAGTGCCCACGATTGGGAATGAAATTGTAAGCGCTGTCTCAAAAAGCCTGCCCATGCTTCCTGCAAACATTTTTAGTAAATATTCCCTTCCAGTGACAAGATCAATGGCTTTCAGAGCCTTGAATGATCCCCAGACTCCAGAGATAAAAACCTTTTGGAATCCGCCAATAGTTACAAACACCAGCATGGCGACAAGGTTCAGGTACTGGCCCATCAGAGGTACTTCAACCTGGGCCAGCGGATCAAAAACCGATGATGCGCCAAATCCCATCTGGAAAGCAAAAAACTCGCCACCCAGCTGAAAGATACTGTATATAAGGCCCAGGAAAAATCCCAGGATCACGCCTATCAATGCTTCGCCTATAACCAGAAGAAAGTAATCAACGATATTTGAAGGTAGCTGGTATCCAAGGTCCCTGACCCACGGAAAAATAATCACCGTTACAAACATCGCCAGTCCTGCCCGCGCAATACCTGGTATGGCGTCAGACGACAATAATGGCGCCGTCAAAAGCAATGCCATAACACGCGCAAAAATGAGGAGATAAATCTGAAATTGCCAAATCGTCAGACCGATTTTATTCTCCTCTTTTACGGCATTACAGAAATCTGGCTGAAAAGCCTTATTGTGTATTCCGCGAGTGAATTGAACATCCATGGTCCAAAGAGCATAAGCGCACCCAGAATTGCCGCGATTTTTGGAACAAACGTCAGCGTTTGTTCCTGGATTGATGTGGTTGCCTGCAGAATTGAAACAACAAGACCAACAAGCATTCCTATCAAAAGAACAGGCGCGGAAATAATCAAGATTTCAAGAATTCCGCCTCTTAAAATATTGACCGCTGCTCCAACACTCATGAAGCGCTCCTTTTTGCATCACAGGCAATAATCATACAAAACTCCTCACCAACTGCATGGTGATAAGCCCCCATCCGTCCACCATTACAAAAAGAATCAGCTTGAAGGGCATTGAAATCATAACAGGCGGAAGCATGATCATACCCATTGACATGAGTGTTGATGCAACAACCATGTCAATAATGATAAATGGTATAAAAAGCAGTATTCCGATCCAGAATGCCACGGTGAGTTCATGCAGTACAAATGCAGGGATCAGCACATGAATGGGAACATCGCCTCTTGTCTGCGGCTTGGGGTAATTCCCCATCTTCAGGAAAAGCTCCACGTTCTTGGTGTCATTTCCCATCTGCTTCCACATGAACACCTTCAAGGGCTTTTCAGCTTCCTGATACATCTCATCAATTCCCACCTTGCCATCAGCAACTGGTTTGAAGCTCTTTTGATAAATTGTATCCAGCGTAGGCCACATTATAAAAAGTGTGAGGAAAAGCGCAATTCCCATGAGTACCTGGTTAGGTGGCACCTGCTGCAAAGAAAGTGCGCGTTTTACAAAGTCAAACACAATTGCTATGCGCAGGAATGCTGTTGCAAGGATTATAATTGATGGGGCCAAAGAAATTATCGAGAGCAGCAGCAGGAGCTGGAGTGAAAGAGCCACTTCATCATTGCCTTTTGCACTGCGTACTCCAATATCAACAAATGGAATACCAACACCACCCGCGTCCTGGGAAAATCCAGCTACAGCAGTGAATAATAGAAGTCCGACAAGCAGAATGATGATTTTTTTCAAAGTCCCCCTCCCAAGGATGCCAGTTTTACATGGCTATTGTTCCTTCATTCTTTTCAAACGGCTTCTTTGCTGCTTCATGAAATCCACACTTTCGGCGACATCCAGCTGTTTTTTTGTATCCCGCCTGAAGATGTTTGCAATGAAATCCTGGAACCTTACAGGCTTCTGATTTTTCTGTGTTGATGCGAGTTTAAGTGTATCTTTTGTTTCTTTGTCTGTTATTTCTGAAATAAGATTGATTGATTCATTTGAAGAACCCAGCAGGTACATGGTTTTTCCTACTTCAATTACATGAAGGGCTTTGCTGCCAGTGATTATTTTTGATCCAACAATCGTGATCAATTCATTTTCAACTATCTTTTTACCAACTCCCTTTTTGACAAAATAGAAAATGCCGTAGATAATTCCAACTATAACCGCAAGCGAAACAAGCATGGTCAGGAAGTCCCATGTGTTGACTCCGCCCAGGTCAGGTTGACTGGTCTGTGTTCCAGTTCCAGATGTCTGGCCTGTCTGCCCCTGTTGTTGTTCTGTGCCTGCAATACCAGTACTTCCACCCAGGTATTCATCGTTATCGTCTGCGAAAATTGGAATTGTCGTGAGGAATATTGCAATGATGAGTAAAAATGTGTTTTTCAGCTTCCCCCTCCCATAGAGGAACAATCTCTTAGTGAATTATCGCACGTGAAATTGTTTCTGTCAACTATTGTTTTGGGGGTTTTTAGAGATATTGGGCGGGTATTATCAGGCTGTATTTTCCCATATATGGAAAATTGTCAGATGTGCAAGTCCCGACTTATTTCAGGTCAGCCATCCTGTCCATTGGAGATACAATTTCAGTCACACGAACACCAAAGTTTTCATCTATGACCACCACTTCTCCCTTGGCTATGAGCTTGTGGTTTACAAGTATATCAACTGGTTCACCAGCGAGTTTGTCCAGTTCTATAATTGTGCCTTCACCTATCCCCAGGATTTCCTTAATGAGTTTTCTGGTTCGGCCGAGTTCAACGGTCATCTCCATAAAAACATCCATCAAAAGCCCTATATTGCCCTGTTCATGCGCAGACGGGCCTGATTGCAGATTCGGGAACTGCACCGACTGAACGTTTGGTGTGGAGATGAATCCTCCGCCTGAATCCTCGGGTTGGGAAAACATATTCCCCATATTGACTTGCGAAAAATCCTGAATGTTCGGCATTTGAGACTCCCTCGACCTTCCCTGCCCGCTTTTTGCTACGGCAGCCATTCCGTCACCCGCTTTTTTTGCGGTAATCTGCTTGACAGTACCAAGCGCATAAATTTCCATGAGCGTTGAGGGCTTCTCACCCTCTATTGAAATTGGATACTCTACCTTTACAAAATTGTCCCCTTCAGGAAAACGCACTTTGTTTTTTAATATCTTGCGGCATTCGGCAGGGCTTATCATTACAGTTGTGTTTATCTGGTTGCCAATAGCCGTTGCGGTTGAACCTGCAAGGTTTGAAAGTGCCTCCGCCAGCCCTGAAAGCGCAGCTTCATTAAGGTCAACCTTTTCCTGTCCCATAATGAAACTGGCAAGGCGAGTTGAAAAATCAGTCTGAAGCAGATAACTGTGCTCTCCTGAAACACCTTCTGTAAAGTCCACCTTTGTTTCAACAAGTTCATTCGCAAGTTCACCTATAAACTGCTGTTTTGACCTTATTTCTACATTTGGAGCGCCCAGAATCACTGATTTTCCCGTTATCATTGACAGATTTGAACTTTGAGATTCCACCGTGGCCTGTATCATGTTCTTGAATGCGGCTTTTTCGTTTTCGCTGAGTGGTTGCGTGCTTGAAAACTGTGAAGCATCTCCTATTGATTCTGTACCTTGAAGAAGAGCGTCTATTTCATCTTGAGAAAGATATCCTTCACTCATATCACTCATCCCCTTCTGTCTTCAATTCTTCAAATTCTTCCTTGTGCGTATCCTCGAGCTTTTTGATGACCTGGACCGCCATTTTGTTGCCGAGCATCCCGGGACGCGCCAGGTATTTCTTGCG
>RPPD01000161.1 GCA_003818675.1 Spirochaetaceae bacterium | reverse complement strand
GGTGTATTTGATACTCCGGCACAATCCAAGCAGGGATGATTATGTCAATTGCGCAGAACTCTGCGAGCGCCTGGACAATCATGAAACACAACTCGCAATCGGTCTTGAGGGAAGTAAAAAATATGATGACCGGGCAATCATCCAGAATATTGTCAGGGCAGCGAAAAAATGCGGCAAGATGGCAATTGCAGAGGAATATGAAAAACGATTGTGATCAAGACAAGACGATCACCAAACAATAGAAAAGGATAAAACATGAAAAAGAAAACGAAGAAAGCAACAAAAAAGCCGGTGGCAAAGAAAGCCGGCGCAAAGAAAGTTGCGGCAAAAAAACCCGCTGTGAAAAAAGTCGCAGGGTCAAAGCCAACGGCCGCCAATGCAGCCACAGAAGAACTTTTAAAGCTCGGTCAAAAACTCGGTGTTGAAATTCCAGAGAGCGTCAAATCTCTCTATGCAAAAAACAAAGGCGAGAAACGCGGGGCAGGCGGTCTTGGATTCAGGCTCATGTCCGTAAAGGAATCCCTGGAAGAGGGCTTTGAGGAAATTCTCGGGGAAGAACGCGTGGAAACGCTTGACCGGCTCGGTTTCAAGATGTGGCCGTTATGGACAAATGACAATTCCGACTGCATCGCGGTATTCTTAAACGGCCCGCTTTCAGGCTACACTTGTTTCGTGAACCACGAGGACCTCGATTTGAGTCTTGCCTGCGGTGATGTGGAAACCCAGTTGAAAAGGATCAATACCGTGCGCAAAACCTCGGATGAGGACGATCCTGATCTGCCGCAGGAGTTTTACGGCAGGAACGCTTCAGGCACCGGCGCGGCCAAGCGCGACGCACAGGCCATCAAGGGGCTGGTTGAAATCACAAAGGGTAAAAAACCAAATCCAGATGACGAGCCCTATCTTGTTGATTTCCTCAGGCCGTTGTTCCTTCCAAAGGAAGATGCCAAAATGCGCAAAACCCTGAAGGATGCGGGTTTGGGCAAATATGCGGTGCTCCAGGGTGAGGAATTGATGGAGGCTGTTTCAGAAGGCAATATCAACGAAGTCAGGGAAGCGCTTGAGGCCGGGATTACCGTGGATGAAATAGATGAGGTGTATGGGACGATTCTTTCGTGCGCCGTATATTACGATGAATTGGAAATTGCCGAGCTGGCTTTATCGCACGGCGCTGATATCAATCTGCCCGAGCATCCGCCGCTGGCTCATGCAGCTTCCACGGACAAAAGCATCAAAACATACGAGTGGCTGATTGCACACGGGGCAAAGGCGGACAGCCCGGCCGGGAGAACCGCACTGGAGGAAGCCATGGGCGGAAGAGGCGGAGCTGCTCCTGCAAAAAAACTCGAGGCTCCTTTGCGCGCAGCCGGGGCAACAACAAGGAAAAAACCCAATAGCGCGAAAATACAGACTGTCCTTTACATGGTGTCCAATGCCGAGATGGCCAAAATAAAGGCCGACCCCTCATCCATACTCAAAATGACAAAACCCGGAGAAGAGAGCTTTTCCACGTATTATCGCGACAGCATCAATTTTTTTCTTACGCGTGTCTCTTATCCAGAGGCCTATCTGATCAGCTATGCGGACGGCTATGAGTCAAACATTTTGCGCGGCGTATTCCACGGTTTTGATTCGATAAAAACCCCGGATCTGAAACATGGCGAAATAGGAATAATCGACCCTGCGCAGGTAAAGGAAATAGCGCCCAGGCTGGGGACCCTCAAATTGAAACCCATGAAAGAGCAGATGACTCCGGGTTTCTGGTCGGATCCGGAATGGCACACAACAAAACAAATAAGCGAATGGCCGATTCTGCTTGCCGGGAATGAAAATCCCGGCAATATTCTTATCCCGGAGATCCAGGCACTATCCGCTTTCTATAAAAACGCAGCGGCAAAAGGATGCGGAATAGTCTGCTTTGAACCATTGCCGGCAGGGAAAAAATAAGGAGACGCCATGCCTGACATTAATTATGAAAATACAAAAAAAGATTTCGCCGATCTGTCCACAGTTCCCGCATTACAGCAGGCGACGCAGACACTCACCGCCGCTCTCGCGGCGCCGGTGCTTGCGGCGCCAGAGATAGAGCCCGCCTGGGCCGAGCGCTGTTTCGACTGCCTCAAAGTTCGGGTGCCTGAGGGCATCTGGGGTCTCGGCCCGGTCAAGCCGTGGTGGGACCTGTACCGTGCGGCGCTGAACCTGCTGGTGCGCCTGCGGCCCGCGGGCGTGGCGAAGCGGCTTATCGAGCTTATAGACGGAAGTCCAGGCAAGGTGATCAAGGACCTGATGCAGGGGATCCGCGACGGCGACGGGGATATCATCGCATGGCCCGAGCGCGGTGCGAGCGTCATTCCCACGGGCGAGATCGGCGTGATCCTGGACTGGTATGAAAAGCTATCCGCCCGCGAGGCGGGCCCCATCCTCGGCCAGCAGATCAGGGCCATGATCATGGCCAACGGGGATGCGGAAACCGCGGCAGACCTTGCGCAGAGGCTGACCAATCCAAAACTGAAAAAGCCCAAACAGGCGGCCCTCGAAATCGCCCTGAAAGACCTGAACGAACTGCTGGCAAAGGAGAAATGAATCATGGGATGGGACGTGGCGATTTATGGAACCGTGGCGGCAAATGCGCAAGAGCTTGCGGCATGGAAAACAAAATTCAAGTGAGGTATATATGGGCGCAGACATCCTTCTCCGCATCACTCTGACCTTTCCCGATACCGCAAAGGCAAAGACCTTTCTGCAAACCGAACTGAATGAGGCGCCAAAAAAACTCCGCGCGCCCTTCGACGACGAGTTGCCCGGAAGGCCTGTGGTCGAGGTGTTCGAGGAATGGGGCAACATGGGCGCGCTTGACCTTCAGGCCGGCGGCAAGCGATGGAATCTTGCGGGCTTGTTCGGCAAAGACGCATTTAATGACCTTGCGCCGGAACTCGCTTCTCTTCTTCATCACGCAGGACTTGAAGGCGCAAAGGGTGAAGCCCTTGCCGTCGGCATTGAATTTGAGGACGGATTTCGTCTTACCCTTGAGGACGGATTGAAAATCAAGCGTTTGACAAAAGCCGAAGCCGTTTCGATTCAGCAAGAACCCCGGTTCAGGAAAGCGGTGCTTGCACTGATGGAACAAGAGTGAAAATACAGGAGCGATCACATGGGATACGACATAATCTATATTGGCTCGCTTTCTTTTCCGCATGAAGCGCACAAAGCATGGCTTGCGAGTATTGTTACTCCACTGTCAGACTGCCCGGAGGAATGGCAGTTTACAGGGGAGCCGGGTTCTGTGAGCAATCTTCTGACGGAACTTCAAGATGGAAGCCAGGCAAATATCGTCTGGAGCAAGGGCCGGCTCGAGCTTTCCGCCATGGTGTCCGGCGATTCTGGTTTTCATCTGAATCGGCGGGGCGCACTCATCGCGGTCTTTGCCTGCGCTTCCATGCATAAAGCTGCAGGCAGGCTGACCGCCCATGAATATGACACGGGCCTTGGCGTGGAACTTGTTGTTTCATCAGAAGGTATTCGCCTGAGTGAACTGGAGCCTGCGCAATGCGCACAGATCGAGGAGAGTCCAGCGTTTGCATCGCTCATGTCCCGGCTCGAAACCTCCCTTGACGGGCAGTTCAAGGATTTTCCCCAGGCACAGATGGCCGAGTTCGGGCCGGACGACAATAAAATCATGGATCAGACGATGAATGCACTCCGCAACTCCGATCCAACAGCGTTGATGCAGGCAGCGGCGGCAATTCCGGATGATTTCATCCTCAACGGTTCCAAATGCGGCAGACTCACAGACGGCGCAGTTGATGCTGCTGAACTGATGCAGGCAATAAGCGGCGACTCAAAGCGTTTCGACATCGTCTCGCGCAGAGCGCTCTCCATCCTGCCTGTCAGGCTGTGGGCCGCAATTGACCCGGCTGCGGCCCTGGAACCCGCACGGAAACTGGTGACTGACGCCCTGGCGATAGAACTGCGACAGTCGGCTGCCGCGGCAATCATTGTGGCGGGTGGATCAAACGAAGTGAAGTTCGTTCTTGAAAACCTGGAACGGCTGGTACCCAAAACCATGGACATAAACAACAAGTATCAGCTCCAGAATGCGCCGTGCTGCCTGGCGCTGGCAGCGCTGGATGCCGCAGGGCTTGCCCTGGTGCGCGACAAACTGCAATCGCTCGCTTCCGAACCCTTCCGGAAACTTGATGATGCGACAACCATGGCGGTTGAAATTCTGTGTACGGCCATGGCAGAAAGCAAAAACGATTCCGACCGTGTGATCGTCTGTAAAATCCGGCTGTTTCACCCGAGCTGGTATCTCAAGGACGCCACATGGGCAAGTTACAGCGGAGGACCGGTTGTGGACAAACTTCTGCTGCAAGAGCTCGGTAGACACAAGGACCCTGCCGTGCAAAAGGCTGCCGTGACGGCATTGTGCAAGGGACACCCGGATGAAGCCGCCAATCGGATGCTCTCGCTTTTGGATATGCCGCACAGCGAGTCGATTCTCATCGCCTGCCTTCATTATGCAACAGAACTGCAGAAGGGCCCCTTCCCTCTTCCGTCCCCGGCGGAAAAATGCCTGCGCCTTATTGCGGACCGCGTCCCCCTGGGACGGTCGCTCTCGCCCCTTACAACCCTTTTTGCGATCAATCCAGAAGACGCAATCGATTTGTTTACCCGTCGCATAACGGAACTGCCCCCGCTTTTGGCCTGTGATTTCGCGCACTATCACCGCGACATCAGACTGGTTCCCGCGCTCCGAGCCCTGCTCCCTCGAGCCAAAGGCGAAGAGACAAAACATGTTCAAACGATGATCGACAAACTGGAAGGTAAATATACACAGCCGCCGCGCGCCATGATCGAAGTCTCACCCTCGGGCCGGGCCTCCTGCCGCGCCTGCAAGGAAAAGATCAAAAATGGTGAATTGCGGTTTGGAGAAGTCTGGTCGCCTGCGGATGAAGTCCCGGTAAAATACCGCTACTACCACCTGGCGTGCGCGGTCAAAAAAAAGCCCAAACTCATAGGGCCGCTGCTTGAGAATTCGGAACTGGACATTCCAGACCGGGAGGCGCTTCTATCCATGTTGAAAGAGAAAAGGAAGAAGGAGTAATCATGGGATGGGACGTGGCGATTTATGGAACCGTGGCGGCAAAGGCGCAAGAGCTTGCGGCATGGATGAAATCAAAACCCGAATACCCGAAAAAAATGCCCGCGGACTATCCGTATACGCGGATGGATCTGAAAACCGTGGACGCGGTGATGAACAAGCTCAAATCTCAGGCCACCCTCTTTGACATGGCGGCCGAAAAAACAGGCTGGAGCGTGCGGGCGGTGCTCGACGGCGGTTACCATGTCCAGATCGGTCTGGATCTCGCGGCGGCGTTCAACGCAGCTCAGGCCCTGGGCCTGAAGGCTGAACTCGTCACCTACGGCTGGATCACCGCGGGACCGGGTATGGCATACCGGTTTGCTTCAGGCAAGACCTTCTCCGCGAAAAAGCTCACCGATGCCGAAGAGAAAAAGCTGAAGGCAACGAAACAGGTGCGGGAATTGGAGCAATGGATCGAGGACGAGCTGGCCGCGCAAGAAAAGTCCAGGCGGCCCAAAACCAATGGAAATGAGGCAGGGTAATAGTATCAAAGGAACCACGGTGGCTTGCGAAAATGAAATGACATGAAAACCTTCAAGGAGAAAAACGATGACATGGAGAGATTCACGACCTGAATACAGGGATGCGGCGGGGCATTGCGTGGTGGGCCGGCCGGCGCTGGAGATGGAGTTTTACGGCAACAACCGGGAATCCAGGCTGAAAAGTCACGCTAATGCCATTCTCGATCGTTTTCTCGCGCTTCTGCCGGCGGCACAGG
>RPPD01000160.1 GCA_003818675.1 Spirochaetaceae bacterium | reverse complement strand
TTATCCCGGTGACGCGCGTCTCCACCCTGATTATTTCCGAAGGCCGCATTGCAAGCACACTCGCGGCTGATTCGGAGAGGAGGAGAAAAAGACCCGCGCTTCCGTCAATGCGCTTGCGGATTGTGACAGTGACGCTCTTGCCATTGTCAAGGTTGGTTACAGCGACCATGGTATTTTCTGGAAAGGAATTGCTTGCAGCATATAGTCCCTCGGCCTCAAACTCGCCACGGCGAGCCACTGCCGCATTCCCCTGCCAGCTCTCTTCTGCGGCAAGAATGGACAAGCTGATAAAGACCAAGAGGATTGAAATTGTCAGTCTTTTCATCTTTTTCCTCCTTTTTAAGATAATCGGTGAATTTATAAACGTTCCAAATCAAAATTTAAACCATTTTAAGCTATTTTCCAAGTAAACCTTTGGATAGATTTCAGTACGATCCCAATATCCCTCCAAGGGCTGAACCTATCTGTTTACCCATGGAAATGCCGCATTGTGCCGGAGGCATTTCCTCCTCCCGGTCCTTGTTATTGATTGTGGCATTGCCTGTCGCAAGCAGCTTTCCTGTAAGAGCGTCATACAGGAAATAGGTGCTGGTACTGACAAGACGTATGCGCTTGCTTGCCAATACCTCCCTGGTTGAGGCGATTGCCACGGCAATAAGGAAATCAGCGCCACCCGAGACAGCCTGGGTAAACACGGGGGACAACTTTTTTCCCATTATGCGGTCTGTCTCGGCCTTGTCCTCGCTGTTGTCAAAAACAATATAACCAGCTTCAAACAGTTCATCAAAAATTCCGCTTCTGGTCTGAGGCAGGCATTCCACATGCTCTCCATTGCACGTTTCTTCTATATAAACATAGACCATTTCGCCGAATACGGAAAATCCCGCAAAAAGCAGGAAAACTGTCAAAAACAGGGTCTTTTTCAAGATTTTCTCCACTGTTATTCATTATCGGAGCTTGTGTGACTTTCTTGAAATCCTTTAAAGTTTCACATTGCCCTTTAGAAATCGGGGGAAATAGACGCTCTCTCCGGATTTGGCCTGATATTCCTCAAAAAGGACTGCAATGATAACAGGGAAAAGTTTATTATCTCTTTTCAGGTAATCCAGCATATCCAGATGTGATTTCCCGGATATGTCCCTGCGCAATATGCCTTGTGGATCAGATCCTTTATTTTCCCCTGCCCAGAAGCATATTGGCGTTCGTCAGAAAAAGGCAGTAGCCTTTGGCCTCAAACTCGGCCATGATACCTGGAAGACGCCTCATTTCATTTTCATAAAATCCATAGTAAGTGCCGAAACCAGTTTTGCCGCCCCTTCTGGTTCTCCGCTAAAACGCATGGGTGCATCTGCGGCTCCTGCTGCTGCTTCGGTGGCTCTTGTTGCTGTTTCGACAATTCTGTTTTTGCAGATACTTGTCTGTGACGTGCAAAACGGGATATCAGGCGCATTATAAATGCGTTCACGCGCATGTAACTCCAGCTCCTTTCTCTGCACAAGATTATGGATTTCCGGCAAATCATATGCAGGATTCCCGAAGCCCAATAAGCTGGCCAGCCGCCTGTTTCCCTGAAAGTGAATCCACGAAAGATCCGAGTTTTGCATTGGGATTTTGAACGAAATATTCCTTTAATATTTTGCGCTTCTGCTTCAGAGCTGTTGCCCTGGCAAAATCTTGTGAAAACACCATGAATAAATCATAGGTTGGGAAAGTCTACAATACAAGTTGTTACCAACTTGTATTGACATCTTTACAATTGAGTCGTATATTTTATTTATGTTGTCAATGCAGTCTCCCATACCGCTTTACCGCCAGCTTTCAGGAATCCTCGCGGAACGTATTTCTTCGGGCGCCTATCCTCCAGGCCACAAAATCCCGTCTGAGAACGAGCTCTCCATGGAATATAAAATAGGAAGACCAACTGTCAGGCAGGCCATGCAGGCGCTATGCCAGAAAGGTCTGGTTTCCAAACAAAAGGGCCGCGGCACATTTGTAAAGGAAAAGACAGAGGCAATTGACCTGTTCTCTCTTGCAGGCACGTCCCAGGCTTTTTTGGCCAAAGGCATAACACCCGTAATACGAATAATAGACAAACCTTCCATCCGCAAAATCGAAGGAATAGCAGATACAGACAATTCAGTTGACCAGAATCCTTTCGCAGGGAAAGAAGCGGCCTGTTTTTCCAGGCTTGTCCTGGTCAAAAAGAATCCTGTTATCTTTGAGGAGTTTTTTCTTTCGGCAACTGCCTTTCCAGGCATCATCCAAAGTGATTTCGCAAAATATTCCCTTGCGGGGATTATCCAGGAACGTTATTTTATGGTTCCCGAAACCTGCAGGCAATCTTTTATCATAGCTGTACCTCCAACGAGTGTTAAATCACACCTGTGTCCGGAAAATGACATTAACAACAAGCCAGATAAAATCCAGACATCTGCGAGGGCCCCCGGGCAAGTGCTTCTGGTGCACAGAATTCTCTCATTTCCACATGCGCCTGATGCAATATATTCGCGCATCTGGTGCAGGACAGACCGCTTCACGTTTTCACAATACTTAAGAGGTGTTTATGGACAGTAAACAGCAATCAAAGGGGCAGGCAAAACCAGGCTACTATGGCGAGTTTGGAGGACAATTCCTTCCGGAGATTCTTTACACAACGATAAAAAACCTTGAGACAGAGTTTGAAAAAGCGAAAAACGATTCCGCGTTTTACGATGAATACGTCACGCTCATGTCCACCTATTCATGCAGACCCACCCCGCTCTACTTTGCCAGGAATCTCACAGTTCATTTTGGCGGCGCGGATATCTACGTCAAACGCGAGGACTTAAACCACACAGGAAGTCACAAGTTAAACAATGTGATGGGGCAAGGCCTTCTTGTGCTCCGCATGGGGAAACGCCGCGTGATAGCAGAAACCGGAGCAGGCCAGCATGGCGTGGCATGCGCCACCATGGCTGCCAAGTTCGGGCTTGAGTGCACAATCTATATGGGGGAAATAGACGTGGCACGCCAGAGACCCAATGTATTCTGGATGGAACAGCTGGGCGCCACCGTGGTTCCTGTCAAATCAGGCGCAAGGCTTTTGAAAGACGCGATAAACGAAGCCCTGCGCGACTGGGTTACAAACATGGACACCACTCACTATGTCCTTGGCACTGCCTGTGGCCCCCACCCCTTCCCTGAAATGGTGACTTACTTCCAGTCAATCATCGGCATGGAGGCAAGAGAGCAGGTCCTTGAACAGGCAGGAAAGCTTCCTGCGCGAGTATATGCATGCGTAGGAGGAGGCTCCAATGCCATGGGGATATTCACGGGATTTCTTGATGACAAGGTAGAGCTTGTTGGCGTTGAAGCAGGCGGCCATGGCATACAGACCGGCATGCACGCATCCCGCCTTGCTGCCAGGGACGCGAGTGTTGGTGTTTCACAGGGATACAAAACATTTTTCCTCCAGAACAGTGATGGCCAGATGAAAGAGACTCATTCAGTCGCCGCTGGACTAGACTACGTGGGTGTCTCCCCAATACTTTCACATCTGTCAAAAACTCATCGTGTCAGATTTATTTCCGCGACAGACCGTGAGGTTGTTGAGGCATTGACACTTTCAGCAAAAAAGGAGGGGCTGATCCCGGCTCTTGAATCATCACATGCGTTTGCGGGCGCGTTTGCGGAAGTTGGCAAAATGGAGAAGGGACAAGCTGTCATCATCAACCAGTCAGGCCGCGGAGACAAGGATATCTTCACAGTGGCAGACGCGGTTAACGATCCAAAATGGAAAGACTTCATAAGATCAAAAGCGGAGGGTTACCATGCTTCGTGAATATATTGAAAAGAAAAAACGGGAAAAGGGGATTCTGCTCATGACACACATTGTCATGGGCGCGCCTGACATGACTACAAGTGCCAAAACAGTGGAGGCGATGGTAATGGCTGGCGTGGATCTGATGGAACTCCAGATCCCTTTTACAGAGCCTGTTGCTGACGGGCCTGTAATCCTGGCCGCAAACCAGGCATCGCTTGACCAGGGCACAGCTGTGGCGGATTGTTTTGCATTCGCAAAAGAGGTTGCCGGCAAATATCCCATCCCCTTTCTCTTCATGAGCTATTACAATATACTCTTCAAGTATGGGGTGCCCGGATTCGCACAGGACATGGCTATCGCAGGCCTTAAAGGCGCCATTGTTCCAGACCTTCCCTGCGAGGAAGCAGAAGAATACTGCGCTGCCATGAGACAAAACAAGCTTGACCCTGTTTTTCTCTTCGCGCCCACAACATCAGACGCGCGCATGACAGAAATAGCCAAACACGGATCAGGTTTTATTTATTGTATTGCGCGCAAAGGTGTGACAGGCGCTGACACAAGCTTTTCAGAATCGCTTGACTCCTATCTCGGCCGCGCGAGAAAAGTGACAAACCTTCCCATAGCCCTTGGTTTTGGCGTGAAGGCAAAAGCCGACATAGACCATTTGCGCGACAAGGCGGACATAGCCATCATAGGCACGCAGTCTTTGCGAGTGCTCGCGGAAAAAGGCGTGGATGGCGTTGGAGAGTTTATCGCAGGGTTACGGTAAGAGCAGGAATATGAAAAGACTTCAGTTCATTCTGCCTTTTTTTACTTCAGTTCTCTTTTTCATGGCCATTCTTTTTTTGGGGATTATCGTATTCCCGGATTTAACCGCGGGCATTACAGCAAACCTTCCGTGGCCATTTTCTGATATCGTCCTTCCACTATTCTTTCAGCCAGAAATCAAAGATTATGAGCTGGCCGCTCATGTCAGATTTCTCGCATCAGACAGGCTCGCGGGAAGGCTCACAGGCACTTCCGGCATAAGCCTTGCCGAGGAATACATCTCGTCTGTTTACAGGCGGGCAGGTCTATCCTGTATGCCGGGATCAGACTCGTATTTCCAGAGTTTTGACATTTATCGCAAGGGTTTTGATGCCAAACGCACTGTCATAGAAATCTCCATTGGAACTGAAGTTTTCCCCCTCACCATGTACGAGGACACAGGGCCGCTCTTTCTTTCTGGCGAAGGAGAATCCGAGGCAGGAATAGTATTTGCGGGGTATGGCATTACCGCGCCAGAGGCTGGCTGGGATGACTATAAGGATATTGACGTTAAAGACAAGATTGTCATTATCCTGCGGGGAGAACCAAACGCACCCGGGACTGTCTTTGCCGGGGACGGATACACAAAACATTCGCAGTTTCTATCCAAAATGCGCAATGCCAAACTCCATGGAGCATTGGCTGTGATCTTTGTCATGTTCGATGTCCCGGAAATGCCTTCTGAAACACAACTGCTCCAGCCAGATTTTCATTATTATCTTGAGCCGGAAAAACCAGATTCGCAATCCGAAAAACCAAAACCAGATTCAGAAATGCCGCCCCCATGCTTCATTATTACAAACCTGAGCGCACAGACCTTGTTTGAGCGGCTCGGATATTCATTACCAGAAATCAGAAATGCTATGGATACTGGCATTTCTCCAGTCAAAACTGATATAAGCGCACTTAGCGCATCTTTGTCAGCGTATGACATGCAGGAAGCGGAAACCATTACATGCCGCAATGTAGTTGGCTTTCTTCCCGGCACAGATCCTGCGCTCGCGGAAGAGTGGATATTGGTAACTGCGCACCATGATCATCTCGGGACCCTGTCAGTGAAATATTCCGGCTCCAATACCAGTGTCCCTGACACCATATACAATGGAGCAGATGACAATGCGTCAGGTGTATCCGGCCTCCTGGAACTCGTCGAGGCATTTGCATCAGAATCCGCAGACGCATCTGCCACAATGCCTCCTGCAAGGCGCAGGAGTTTTCTCTTTGTGACATTCTCCGCCGAGGAGGAAGGATTATTTGGTTCTGAGGCTTTTGTCAGAGACCATGCAGACATCATTCCAAAAATCCACCTTGTTGTTAACCTG
>RPPD01000159.1 GCA_003818675.1 Spirochaetaceae bacterium | reverse complement strand
GAGAATGTCACCATCAGGCCATGCTATGCAGTTGGCAGCCGCTGACTCCAGGAAAAACTGGCGGAATTGCTCCTCACGCTCCTGCGCCTGGGCAAGTCCCTTCAGGGCGAGAAGAACTCCAGAGCCAACTGCGGCCAGCGCCTCTCCAATTTTTGCATCGTGTTCGGTAAATCCGTTTTTTTCTTTATTATGCAGTGAGATGAATCCAAGAAGATGTTTGTGATTGTATGTGAGTGGTAACACGAGCAAAGAGTTGTCAGTGTAACCGTCCCAACCCGAGGGTGTGCCTGTTTTTTCCGCATGCAGATCCCGTACCAGTACCGGCTCGCGCGATTCATGCGCCCTGGCCAGGATGCTCTCTTCCGGTAGCGGCAGATGTATTTCCTCTGGAGTATGGCCTGGATCCAGGGAATAGACCCGAAGCAAACGGTTGTCCTCAAGCATGAAGAAACTACCGCCAGTGGCGTTTAAAATGCTCTGGAATTCCTTCATGAAGGCCTGTCCAAAATCGGAAAGGTACATGCAACGGGAAAGCCGCTTGGGTGAAAAGACTATGGTCTGGAAAGCCCGTTCGAGTACGGCGATTTCCGTGTCCGCCACGGTCTTTTGTTCAAGAAGCGACATCCGTTCGATGCACCTGTCAAGCACATTCTCGGCTTCCCTGGGATCTATCGGTATCCGTATCAGTGCGTATGCACCTCGTGAAAGAAGCTCCAAAGCCCGTGAATAATCATGTTCCACAGAGAAAATAATGCAGGTGCCAGGCATATCGCCATCCGACGCGGCTGCAAGAACCTTGTCCATATGTTCCACAGGCAGTGAACTGTTGACAATATGGAGAAATTGGTTGTCCGTGTCAGGGGAGGCTGGAACTTTTTCTGGAGAATCCGCAAATACGGGTTCAAAACCTTTTTTTTCAAGAAGTTCTTTGACCAGGAGGAGTTGCTTGTGAGGGGAGACAGGAGAAATACTTTCCCTGTCTTTTTTTATAATGCTGTCTGTTGATGAGCCTGCCCAGATTCCGCTCGAAAATCCGTGCAGAATTGCTTTTTTTGAATTGGCGGCAGATGCAGGAGCTTCCTGTCGTCTTTTTTTTCCCATGGCTTTTATCCCCTCAAGGCGACAGGATCAAAGTGTGTTCCTGCCGTTCTTTTTGTAAAATTCACTGGAGACATAAAATTATCCAGCAGTCATCCTGTCTATATTCGAGTACTTTAGATTCTCTCTGTGATTATCGGGCTTTTGATGGAAAATAAGAAGAATTTTGCAAAAAAGCCGGGTTTTGTTGTTATGGAAGGCTTAAAAATGCTCCAGATGCCTGGATTCCGGGGCACTCCCGGTTTATTGTTGGAAAAGAAAGATTTGGTGTGTTAGACTTGGGATGAGAGGGAGGCCTTTAATGACCCGTTTTTTTGCCATTGTGTGTTTTCTTTTTCTTGGAGCTTCGCTTTATGCAAATATTGCCATGCCGAAGATGCCGCCCCATCCCGCAGGTGATGTCATTTCCATGGATGCGGGATTGGTAGCACTGCGCATTGAAAAGGAAAACCTGTTTTTGGACCTCACGGGAAAGCCTGACGCGTTTTCAAGGGCAGTTTATTTTGTCCGCAATCCAGGGGCGACTCTGACAGTAACAGATCTCTGGTTTGTCACACCCTATATGGAAAAAGTGACCGTGACAGTGGCTGGAAAACAGTTGGAAATCTTCAGGGAAAACATCACGCGGGAAAAGCCTGGTTTGGGGGAGAAACAGGAAGGAGATTTCTGGGGCAATGAATTAAAAGCCTGCAGGTTCCACGTCATATTTGCCCCGCAGGCAGTCACGGTAATAGAGGTGAGCTTTATCCTGCCTGGCGGGTATGACAATACAAAAAAGGAAATGGATGTTTATTCCACTGTGGCATCACATTCTCTGAACTGGTTCAAGGCTGGAAACAGCAATAGCTGGTATCTGTACAATCTCTCTGCTGCCAATACCTTTACTGGCGGCATTGCCGACCTCGACCTTGTTATTTGGGCGCCTGGGGATTCCAGGCTTGATATAAATGTTGCAGTGAAAAAAACAGGCGAGGATAAAGGAACTGCGACATATGCCGGTTCATTCAAGGGCATTCCGGCACCCCAAATTGAGGCTAAGGTTGTCCATGTCGAGCAGTATAATTTCCTTGGCGCAACCTTTGGACTGGGATTGCATACAAATTACGGGGATGACACGCAGTTTATTGCCCAGGCTCTTTTGGATGTTTACCTTTTTGAACATCAGCTGTCTGCCGGAGTAGAGGTAAATCCATTTGGCACAAGCCTGAAATTACCTGTGCTCTACTCATATTTCCCGCTTGGAAAGGTCAATCGATATGTTGCCATGTTTGCTGACATACGTTTTTCCGCCGGGGTGCTTTTTGATCTTGAGCCTGCTGCCTTGACCGGATTCAGGGTGGCATCTGGTTTGCGGATGCTCCTGTCAGTGTTTGAAATATCATATGACTTCTATCCGTTTGACGCTGATTCAGGATATGTCTGGAGAATGTCGTTTTTGTACAAGATGTCGCTATAGTATGATCCTGATGCCGGAATATGGGTTTGCATGCGTCCAATCACGAAAAATGATTCTCCCGTCAAGGGGCTATTCCTGGCCTTTGTACATCAATCTGACTTTATTGGAACTGTCAAAAGGTGTGCGGAATGTGGCATCAATTATGCAATTTGTCTCCAGTATTGTTTTTTCCGGAAGACCCACATCCTGCAGGGTATATGACAGCTCTATTAGATTTTCGGCAATTTTATAGTATCCTGGTTTCATCAAGGCGTGCTGTGTGCCTCCCAGATTTTTATCGACTGAGGTTTTCCAGCCCCCGTTACGATATTCAGTGAATAATTTGATCGATTGGCTGGAATCAAGCGTTTTAATATTTACACCATAGGCGACGAGGTCGGCAGCGGTTCCCATTGCTATTTTTTCACTAGTGCGGCTTTGATCCTCTCAAGGGCCTTTTCCACATTTTCCCTCTGGTTGAAGGCGCTCACGCGGATAAAGCCTTCCCCGCACTTGCCGAATCCGGCACCAGGAGTGATGACAACATTCGCCTCTGCGAGCATTTTGTCGAAGAATTCCCATGAGTCCATGCCGGTATCAAGCCAGATATACGGCGAGTTCTCCCCCCCCGTGCACTTGTAGCCGAGCGCGGTGAAGGCTTTTCTGATAAGCGCGGCGTTTCCAAGATAATAATCCGAGATTTCCCTTATCTCTTTCTGTCCTTCAGGCGTATAAATGGCCGCTGCCGCGCGCTGGACAGGATATGAGACACCATTGAACTTGGTAGTCTGCCTGCGGTTCCAGAGACCGTGGAGTGATGTCTTCTCGCCCTTGTTGGTCCAGATCTTGCAGTCTCTGGGTATCACAGTGTAAGCGCAGCGCGTCCCGGTAAAGCCCGCGGTCTTGGAATAGCTCCGCATCTCAATTGCCACCTCGCGGCTGCCCGGGATTTCAAAAATGCTCTGCGGCAGGGATGTGTCGCGGATAAACTGGACATAGGCAGCATCATAGATGATGAGAGCCTTGTTTTCGCGCGCGTAGTCCACCCACTTTTTAAGCGCGTCTTTTGTGATGGTGGCGCCTGTGGGATTGTTGGGAAAACAGAGATAGATGAGATCAACTTTTCCTTCTGGCAGATTCGGGATGAAATTGTTTTTCTCCGTGCTTTCCAGATAGACGAGCTTTCCGTATCTTCCATTGGAATAGGAGCCTGTGCGGCCGGCCATCACATTAGAATCAACGTAGACCGGATAAACCGGGTCTGGCACCGCTATGGTGATGTCTGATGCAAAAAGTTCCTGTATGTTTGCGGAATCGCACTTGGCGCCGTCAGAGATTATCACTTCATCCGCGTTGATGTCCGCCCCGTGCGCCTGAAAATCATGTTTTGCCACGGCCTCCCTGAGAAAATCATATCCCAGGTCAGGGCCATAGCCCTTGAATGTGGCGGCATCACCCATTTCATCCACAGCCTTGTGGAATGCGTCAAGACAGACCCTGGGCAGCGGGAGTGTGACGTCCCCGATGCCCATGCGGATGATTTTCGCCTGGGGATTCTTCTTTTGAAATTCTGCCATTCGTTTTCCGATCTCTGAGAAGAGATATGACGACTGCAGCTTCAGGTAGTTTTCATTTACGCGGATCATGTTTTTTACCTTTCAATTTTCGAGGTGACCCATAATATAATGAAGTAACAGGATTTCTGTCAACTCGGGGAAAACTGCTACAAACTGATCTTTTCCATGTCGTTGATGAGAATGCACTAAAAATGGTTCTGCATCCTGCCTCATAATCTATTTTATCTGAAAAGAAAACGGAATGAAAGAAGTCCCGGTCAGGTCGTAAAGGTCGAGTGAATCGGCTTTGTTTATTCCCTTTAATTCGAGTACAAAAGAAATGAAGATTGTTGGATGAGGCCTGAAATATCTGGATGATCGTGCTATATTATCAGGTATATAAAATTTAAAAGGGAGAATATATGAAAAGGCAATACTTAATTGTTACTGCGGCCCTGCTGATATCCCTGGTTTCAGGCTGTGCTTCATACTATTATGTGCCTGTTGAAAATGAACAGGTAATGGTAATCGCTGAGAGGGGATTGTCAATTGCGGTTATTGAAGAAGAGTCGATGCGTATCAACGCACAGGCTGGTGATGAAAAGGAGCATATCAGATTCCGCGTTGAGATAAAAAACAACAGCGATGCAATCATCAGTATAAATGAAAACTGTGCTACAATCAGACAGGGAACTGCGCCTGGAAATATGATTGAAGCAAAAAAAACATACACCGCGTCTGAATTCCTGGAGAAAGAATCAGATTCCGCGGCCACAATGGCATGCTGTCTCTGCATGGGCGCTGTGGCGAGTTCAGCCAGTGCCGCAAGAGACGGAACTGTTTCAAGCCGATTAAATGAGCATATCGCGTATGAAAATCTTGATAAGGAACTTGAAGAATCCGCTTCTTATCTTGTTTTTTTAAGGAACAACCTGCTTTTTACTTCTGATATTCTGCCTGGCAAAAAATATCGGGGGCTTGTTTACGGGGATCTCTGGAAAAACGGATTTGATTCCGGCGTGAAGACCGATTCAACAATGATCTCCATAACGCTGAGAATCAATGAGAAGGAATATGTATTTTTATTCAGCCGCAACAAGGTAAATTGACAAACCATGCGTTTGTAAAGGCAATACCAGGGTCAGCCCATCCGCTTCCTGTATTCAAGCGGTGAACATTGCATGAGTCTTCTGAACATGCGGTTAAAAAACGAGATGTTGTTGTAGCCGCATTCAAAAGCTGTTTCGGTTACCGACTTGTCCGTGTTTTTTAAAAGCATGCACGCCCTCTGTATTCTGAGTCGATTTACGAATTCAAACAGGCATTCACCGGTTTTGCTTTTAAAAAACCTGGAGAGATATGACGGTGAGTATCCGAGCTCTGCCGCGAGTTGTGGGAGCAAAATATTTTCCATGAAGTGGTTTTCAAGATAGCGGATGATTTCATCGATTTTTTTTGCATTGGGGGCGATGTCGATTGCAGCAGGTGCTGGCGTCCAGAGTCTGCCCGCATTTATGCACAGTTCCGACAATTTCAGAAGAATCAGGTCCTTGTAACCGGCAGGCTTTTCTTTCCATTCAGAAAAAATGTCATCGAACAACATGGCAAATTTGGAAAACTGCGCATGTTGTATTCTGATAAAAAATGCAGATCCTGCAGCCTGCTGGAAAAGATCGTTTGACCTTGTGCGCAGCCGGAGTTCATTCACGATTGAGTCGCCCATTATGATCCGACTGCCCGCAATATTCGTGCGGCCGTCCACAACGCAAACTCGAGTTCGCAATGACTTGCCGGGCTGGTTGGGGATGAACAACAGTCCCGGTGATTCGAAAAGCGAAAGTCCG
>RPPD01000158.1 GCA_003818675.1 Spirochaetaceae bacterium | reverse complement strand
GGCCAGTATGCCAAGCCGCGCTCCACCCTCACGGAGATTATAAACGGAGAGACAATGCCTGCCTACCGCGGGGACTGCGTCAATGGATTTGAAGCAACTCCAGAGTCAAGAAAGCCGGATCCACTTCGCCTTGGCAAGAGTTACTTTTATTCCGCGGCCACGCTCAACTTCATCCGTGCAATGATAGACTCGGGCTTTGCAGACCTGCATCACCCGTATTCATGGAATCTTCACGCAATAGAAAAATCCGAGCGATGGGATGAGTACAGCGAAATCGTGGAACATATACTTGACGCCATCCATTTCATGGAGTCCTTTGGCGGCATTGATCCAGACGAGCTGGGAAGGATCGATTTTTACACTTCCCATGAGGGTTTGCTCCTTCCATTTGAACAGGCCATGACGCGCAAGTCGCCTGATAGCGGGAAATACTACAACACTGGTGCACATATGCTCTGGATCGGCGATCGGACGCGTGGCATTGACAGCGGGCATGTGGAATACTTCCGGGGTATTTCAAATCCTGTTGGGGTGAAGCTTGGTCCGGAATGCAATCCAAAGGAACTGGCTGAACTTGTAAAGCTGCTCAACCCTGAAAACGAGGCCGGCAAGATCATACTCATTACACGGTTGGGGGACGAAAATGTCGGGAAAAAGCTGCCCCTGCTGATACATGCGGTTTTAACACAAAAGCTGTCAGTTACCTGGAGCTGCGATCCCATGCATGGAAACACCACTGTCACATCGGACGGATACAAGACGCGGGATTTCGCGAGGATCCTCTCCGAGCTGGAGGAGACGTTTCATGTGCACCGCACTTGTGAAAGCAGGCTTGCGGGCGTGCACTTTGAACTGACAGGTGATGATGTAACCGAGTGCACGGGTGGCGCCCAGGATATACGTGATTCCAATCTCTCAAGCAATTATAGAAGTTACTGTGACCCCAGACTTAACGATGCGCAGAGTCTGGAAATGGCTTTCTTAATTGCGCAACTTATAAAGGAAAATAACACATAGCGTTATTTATGCGGCTCAACCGAGATCGGCGTGATTGAAGAAAATATCAGACAGGATCAACATGATTTCCAGGATGGATTTAAAGGATTATAAATATTTTGGTATCGTGTCAATCTTTTTATCCTGTTAATCCTGTCTCTTCGTTCTCCATATCCCCTTTTCTTACACGTCCTTGTTTTTGAAATATGTGATGCGAAAATTGTCAATGATGTCAAATCCCAGTTTTTGATAGAGCTTGATTGCCGCCTCGTTTGTTTTTTTGACAAAGAGGCACGCTTTTTTTCCATCCTTGAACATGCGCTTTAAAAGTTCATACATCAACAGGAAGCTCAGTCCCTTTCGCCGCTCCTGCGGCCTGGTAAAAACCCCGCCTATCTGGAACATGTTGTATCCGCGCGCATTGGTTCCGACTTTTGCTATGGGATTCCCGTTGCGTTGTGCAAATATGATTATTTCCTTCCTGAGACTGTTCTTCAGATTGGCGTAGCACGCAGTCTCGTTGAACGTCTCCGGATTCAGATATACTTCCTCAAGCTCGTAGTTTTTCTGAAGATCAAAGAGGAGAAGAGCATCAGTGATTTCGGCATCTCGGATGGTGACGCCGCGTATTGAGGCGGGGGTTTTCAGGTTTTTCGGGAAGCCCTTGGTCACCATGAGAAAGTATTGCACCCTTGAGCGGACAGTCTGCTTAACCAGCTTCTCTATTATATCAACGCTGTTTGAAACGCCGATGACTGAGTTGAGGTTGTTGGGAAACGTCTGAATACAGCGGGAAAGTTCAGACAGGTTGTGGACCCGTCCGGGTATCCGCTTCTTCACGAGCGGAAAAATGAGTCCCTGTTCTGTAATGAGAACCGCTTCAGAGATGGCATCCTCGCCCGCGATCCGTTTTTTGTTGCGGCGGATAAAAACAGTAAAGTCATTTCTGATGTGCGGGGTGGAGATGATTTTATCTTTAAGCCAGGCGGAAAAGCCAACGCATAAGGCTTCATGTTTCATGAGAAATTGCTGGAGATCCAGAAAATCGGCGAGCTCGGCCTTTGACCAGGACATGTTTCCTCCGCCCATTAAATTACATGCTATGGTTTAATAAAATCAACTGGAAGCTTCCCTTCCGGTGTGAAATCTCCCGCAAGAACGGAAAATCCTGCCATAAAAGCGTCGCGGGATTCACCAAAAACCGCAATTGCTGTCTGGACCCACGGGGTTTCACGCAGGTACACGGGGGTGAGCGCTGAAATGACAATGATCTTTTTTCCGCTTGCAGAAAGCCGCAATAAAATGTCCAGGCTGCTTTCCGAGGACAGGCAGAAGATCACCGTGTCATAGGCCGGTACCCGGCCGGTAACCAGTGATATTTCCTCTCCGATTGCCTCATATCGCGACGACCAGGGGATATAAAGCGAATCAGCCGATGGATAGCGTTTTTTCCCCTCGTTTAAAAAATCGGCATAATGGGCAGCTATCAACACCCTTTCACCGGGAGCGGGTTTGTAGGGAATTCGGCCGTCCCTGATCACGGTTATGCCGCGGCAGAGGCTCTGGAAAAAAAAGTCAGGCGCCTGTGGCGCGGGTATCTTCTGTTCCACAGCCCCTGGATCGGGAAGAAAGGAAAATACAGGGGCGTCCGGGTTTGCAGGATCATGGCGGAAGGTCTTTAATTTCAGGGCGAGTATCCTTGCAGCCGAGGCGGCCACCCGCTCGTGGAATTCCCTGTCTGTATGCATTGCGCGTAAGAGAAGCTGCCAGGCGGCTTCCTGTTCCGCGGGCGTGTGTGAGATAAGGACCATGTCATTTCCAGCAAGCATGGCTTTTTTGCACGCCTGGGCAACCGAGTCCCCGGACATGAGTACACCGTTCATTTCCATATCATCAGTAAGGACAATTCCTGTAAACCCGAGCTTTTCCCTCAGCACATCCACAAGGAAATATTTTGACAGGGTCGCAGGGACGCGGTTTCCCGTGATTGACGGAAAGGCTATATGTGCGCTCATTATCGCCGGAAGGCCTTCATGTATTGCCATGCGGTAGGGGAAAAGTTCCCGCTCATAAAGTGTTCCCGAGTCTATCTGGATTTCCGGCAGATAGCCATGGGAATCCTTGTCTGCATCACCATGACCCGGAAAGTGTTTGCCTGTGGCGATGATCCCGGCCTTCATCATGCCCTGGAGGTAAGCCGCGCCAAAAATGCCCACCTGGACCGGGTCCTGTGAGAATCCGCGCGGTCCCACGGCATCTGCCCTGGGATTTGTATAGATGTCCAGGTTGGGCGCGTAGTTCATGTTCACACCCATGGCCGCAAGTTCACATCCAATGTAGTAGCCGCTCAGGAACGCGTCATGGGGCACGCCGCCCGCGCCAAGCGAAAGGTTGCCGCCTGAAATGGAGGAACCCTTGCGGATGTGGGTGACCCAGCCGCCTTCCTGGTCTGTAGCTACAAACATGGGGATTTTAAAGCGCGTGGTCTGGGAGGCCTCCTGCATGGTCCTGATGTCCGAGGTTATCTGCGGCAGTGAACTGACATTGCGCGTGAATACCTTGAGGCCGCCAAGATTTCTGTTCCTGATGAATAGGAGGATTTCCTGTGAAGGTTGTGTTCCGTGGTAGCCAAGAAAAAAAACCTGGCCCAGAAGCTCCTCGTCAGTCATGGCAGCCGTTATCGCGGATACGAGATTCCCGTCAGGTGCGCCATCCCAGAATACAGGCGTGGAGGATGTGTATGACAGCCCCATGGCGATAAGGCATAATGCGAATATGGTGAATATGCGTGCGGTGATTCTGGCCCTTTTCATGGCAGAGTGTACTATACACCGCGAAGCGGAGAAAAATCAACTGTACGCAATTTTTTTGCGGATTTCGGGCCATTTCCCACAGCTTTATTTTGATATACTATATGAATATATGACTTGAGGTAACAGGGGAGGCGACATGAAAAGCTACAGGAAGGAATTGTGGTTTGACATAAAGAAAAGGCGGGAGTTTATCAACATCACGCAGGAAATAAACGAGTGTCTTTCAGAGTCAGGGATAAGCGAGGGGCTGTTGCTCTGCAATGCCATGCACATCACGGCAAGCGTCTTCATCAATGACGACGAATCAGGGCTCCACCAGGATTTTGAAACCTGGCTTGAGAGGCTTGCTCCGGAAAAGCCCTACTCGCAGTACCATCACAATGGATTTGAGGACAATGCGGATGCGCACCTGAAGCGCACTGTGATGGGACGTGAGGTGGTGGTGGCTGTAACCGGAGGCAGGCTGGATTTTGGGCCCTGGGAGCAGATCTTTTATGGCGAGTTTGACGGAAAGCGCAGGAAACGCGTCCTTGTAAAAATAATAGGCGATTAGAAAAAAGTCACGCAATATTCCAAAAAAAGGATTATATTAATTGTTGGGGGGGACAATTATGGATACAAAAAAGGCAAAGCTTGTCGCGGTGGCTGCCGGCGTCGTGCTGGTGCTTGTCCTGGGAATTGCATTTGTTTCAAGCGGCAAAGAATACGACATCGCGGGCAAATACGAGGTGCTTATAGCAGGAGAACCCAATGGCACCACGGCGGATATCACGGTACAGGACAATTCCTTTGTTGTGACTGTCAGGGAAAATGAAAGCGTGCTTGCCGCGTATATTGTCCGGAAACCCGTTCACGCAAGCTTTACCATCGAGCATACCGAGGATGGAGGCAAGGCCAACAGGTATGAGTTGAAAGTCGCTGACACAGGGCTTGAAGGCTCCATCTGGATACCAACCCTGGGCTGGATCAGGAACGTGAAATTCAGGAAGATCTGAAACCGGTTGTGTAGAATCAATAATTTCCTTAATAAAGATAGATCTAAATTATTGATTCTACAAGCACACCGCTATTAAATTGAAAGGGTATTATTTTTAAAAATTCAGAGGTGGGCCGGGGACAGATTTTTCCCGTAAATGTGTTATATTATATAAGCGGAGGAAATATTGTTATGAAAATATTAAGAAGACTTTCAATACTTGCTGTACTGGGAATAGTGCTCATGCTCCTGGGAAGCTGCGATTCATTCATCACCCTCACCATATATGTTGAAAATAATACTGGTGACGGCAGCATAATTGACGCATATATAACTTGGGACGGCGGCAGCACCGGGACGCAAAATAATATTCTTGACGGTAACTATGGCGTTTTTAATGTCAATTTCTATAACAGTGACAATTACGGAGAGATAACTGTACATGTAAGCGAAGATGGTGGATCTTGGAGAAGACAGACAGGGAATGTCGCAGAGAATGACTGGGTTACGACCATTCATTATCCTTATGGTTTTTGGTATTATTGATTATTATTTGATTGAATAATTTTAGGCCTGCAGCCGGATTTTCTGGTTGCAGGTTTTTTTTGCCTGTTTTTTATTGGCAAACTGCATATACAAATCGCCCTTTTTTTGCTATATTAAACATGCTGACCTGTATTCCGCATTTGTCAGTCTGATCATATGAGTGACATCAAGAAAAATATTTCCTCACAACTCCAGACTCCCGGGCGCTCGGGTCATTTTATGCGCTTTCTCGGGTACGTGACGCCCTACAGGAAATTTGTGGTTGTGGGCGCCCTTGGCGGCATAGTCAAGTTTTCCATGCCGCTCCTGGTGCCTGTGACCCTCAAGTACATGATAGACCAGGTTTTTACCAATATAGCCCTGACGTCAGATGACAAGTTCGCCAAATTATACCTCATTATCCCATTGCTCGCGGCGGGTTTCCTTGTCATCTGGGCGCCCTTCACGTTCCTGCGCCACTATTGCGTGGACAGGGCGAGCCATCGGGCTGTCTTTGACCTTCGGCGTGATCTCTACTACCGCATACTGCGCATGTCCAGCTCGTTTTTTTCCAGGAACCAGTCAGGCGGCATTGTCGCAAGACTCATGTCGGACGTGGCACAGGCCCAGAACCTCGTGGGTTC
>RPPD01000157.1 GCA_003818675.1 Spirochaetaceae bacterium | reverse complement strand
TTTGTTCCTCCGTGAAAAAGGAAAGACTCTTAACACTCTGTGAGCGGAATATATCCATGGCTTCTATCAATTTCTGGAATGGAGTGGCGCGGTCAACAGCTATGGCTGCATCAGTGATACCTTCTGTTGAAATAATACGCCGTAGTTCCTCAGGTGAAATTTCAATTTCATTATGCAGGATGGCGCCGTCAGAGTCAATTGAAATGGTGAAAAGCTCGTGTTCCAATGACGTCCCTGTTTCAGATTCCGCAAGCTTCACGTCAAGGGCGGGATGGCTCACGGTGGAGGTGAGTATGAAAAAAAGAAGGAGCAGGAACATCATGTCCACGAGCGGGGTGAGATTCATGATGGACTTGCGCCTTCGTTGCTGTTCATATTTGGAAAAAGAGATCATACGTGTTTCCTGTTTTCAGGGCTCACAATTTCCGCGACACGTTTCATTTTTTCAGCCGTCTTGTCCACATAAGCTTCCATGAAATGAAGGGCTACAAGTGCCGGAATGGCTATTGAAAGCCCCGCGACAGTGGTAATGAGAGCCTCCCATATCCCTGATGCAAGCGTTGACGGCGACACAGGTCCTGCAATCTGATAGACCTTGTGGAACGTGTCCACCATGCCCGTCACTGTGCCCAGAAATCCAAGCATGGGTGCCACGCGCTCAATGAGGGAGAGCAGGTGCAGGCCGCGGTTCATGCCTAAGAGTATCTCGTCACCCTTTGCTGCCGCAGGTATTGCGGTCTCTGCACTCTTTGTTTTTGACGAAAGCGCAAAATGATTTTTCAGGAAAACTGAGACAGGACCTTTTGCCCTTTCGAGCTCCCTGACCGCGTCTTTGGCATCCCGGTTTCCCCATTTTACAAGTGCGGTTTTTACGGTTTTATTATTGTCCCTGAAAATCAGAAACATGAGAGTGCGTTCAGCAATTACAGCGAAAGCGGTTATGGAGCAGAGAAGGAGCGGCCACATGAGAATACCGCCCTTCAGGAAAAGATCCAACATTGTTTCCTCCTGATAAAAAAGACAATGAGTGGCAGTAAATGTCACGCATTGTCTGCTAAAATGATATTTCAATGCCTGTCTTTATAGTCAGACCAGGCATGGGGTAATCTTTCACAAGTTCATAACTGGTGTCAAGAAGGTTGTCAACGGCAAGGAAGAATGAAAGCCAATCCGCGGCTGTGTAGCGCAGGCTCGCGTCAAGGATGAAAAACATGGGCAGTGTGTCTGCCATGGTGTTGTCAACGTACCTGTCCCCGGTAAAAGATGCAGCCAGCCGCGCGGTCAGGGTCTTTGTCTGCCAGCGCAGGGCAATGGATGCCTTCCACATGGGCACAAGCGCAATCCGGACGTCGTCTGCGAGAGTGTTGCCATCGGACAGGTCAAAGCTGTAGAGGAATGTCGCGTCCGTTTCCAGGAAAAGTTCGCTTGCAAACTCCCATTCTATATGTGCTTGTATGCCTGAATAAAATGAGGAGTCCATGTTGTATGGAATGTAGTCCGGTGGATATGATTTTATTTCATCGGTGACAAGCCTCGCGAATATTGCTGTCTCCATGCGGATTCTGCTGTCAGCAAGCGAAAAACCGATCTCGGTCGAGTATCCACTTTCTGGCTTAAGTGCGCCATTGCCCATGAAGGGGTCATGGATTTCAAACAAGGTGGGCACATGGAATGACTTGGAAATTGAAAACTTCAGTGATGATGAATCCGAGATAAAAAGCACACTGCCCAATCCCCATGAGAGATCACCTCCGACATCGGTGTAAAGGTCATAGCGGATTGCGGGTGTTATTTCAATTGATGAAGTGGCAAGAAATGGGAGGCTTGCAAAGATTGAGCCGTGCAACCTGGTTCTGTCACCCAGGTATTCACTCTGTATATAATCCACGGCAAAGTTGCCTCCGTACACTGCTGAAATGAAATCAGTTACTGAATATTTCTGGTGCAGATCAGCTGTCACGGAGGTAAGCTCGGTTGCAGCTGATGACGGAGGGAAGTAATATGTCCTGTTTGACTGTGCAAAAGAAACCCTGGCGTCAAGGGTAATATCCCTTGAAAAAAACTCCTGCTCGCTGTAAGAGGCGATCATCTCTATCTGCATGTCCTCCTGCGAGTTATTGGGTGTTGGATAGGACTTGCTTCCTGGAACACCTGTTTCCCTTGCCAAAAGCAAACCCTTTATTGTGGCGTTTCCGGTTTCCCACGGAAAAGTCAGGCTTAACAGGCCGTTTCCCCCAAGCACGTCCGCATTTGTCATGCGGTACAAATCTCCGCCATTTTCATAATAGTATCCGTTATCTGTCTGGGTAAAATTACCTGTCGCCAAAACGTTCATGAATCCAAAGTCGTGTGCGGCTGAAAGCGAGATCGATTTGCCGTCGTATAAAGCCGTCAGGTCAGACTCGTATGTGACTGAGCCGTCCGTGTATTCCCGCGGAAGATAGGACGTTGACAGATATGACAGGTGGACAAGCGATTTGTCTGCGAGATTTTTATTCGTGATGATGTTGACCACACCGCCTATCGCGTCCGCGCCATATACAATGCTCATGCCTCCCTGGACGATCTCTATTTTTTCAATTATGTCCGTCGGTATGAGTGACAGGTCCATTTGTCCGTCACGGGCATTGTTCTGGGGGACTCCATCCAGCAGAACGAGCACTCGGGCACTTGGCGCGCCGCGCATCCAGATGTTCTTTATGCCTCCAGACGGGCCCTGGTCAGAACAAAGCAATCCCGCCTCGTCCTCCAATATTGAAGTGAGAGTATTTTTGCCGCTTGTCCGGATTTCCCCGGCGGTAATCACCGTTACATATTGCGGCACCTCAATGCTTTTTTCGGGAAGCCTTGTGGCCGTGATGACAATGTCATCATCCTCGGTTGTTGCTTCGGGCGTTTCCTGCGCAATTGCGGAAATCAGGGCGATGAAAAAAACAACTGAAAAGAAAATGGCGCGGCGCGCAGCGACGACTATGTCGTCCCGGATCACCGCTTTGTAATGTGGGGACATGGTGGTCTCCTCAATCGGGATATTGTCCCGGGAAGTCTTGTGGCAAGAACTCCCCTTTACAGGACAACCAAGAAGGGTTTCCTGGCTCACGGATCAATTTACTAAAGGCGCCTTCTCGCGCAGCATCCATTTTCCCTTGCGGGAAAGGACGCGGCTGCAATGGCTTCCAGTTCTGTTCCTGGATATGCCTTTTTCATCCCCGTTTACAGTGGCGGGACCGCTGCGGATTCTCACCGCATTCCGCTCTTCTTGTATTGTCATCAAAGGTAACTCTGTGATTTGTATTTGTCAAGTGAAGGCATTTTTCTATTGAATGCCGGTTTATTAAAGAAAATCTCTTTGGTTAAGGTCAATGAATACGAACTGCTTGACAAATTTTCGTTAGCTCTTTCATCTGACGGCAAATATCTTTTTGTGCATGGTGCAGTCCATGAAGGCGAAGGACAGGATATTATATTGACCTTACCTTCGGCACGCCCGAGTCTGCATCCCGGCTGTACGCTGCGGCCTTCAGCCCTGATCCTTGGCATGATTCCCCTTGCAGGAATCAGGAAAATCCGGTATACAGAATTGAATGATTTACAAAACAAACATGATCATCTTTCCGGAGGGTGACGAGCAGGAAATTGCCCATAGCCTGCATATCAATGAAATGGTTGACTTGAACGGCAACCCTCTTTCATTGCCGATTTCAAGCGTAAAAATCATCGCCTTTCGCGTAAATAAGATAAACACACGCCAGACCCGCAATGAAGAAATCCGCGAACACCACCTTGAGCTTATACCTGCAAACGAGCTTCAAGGCTATGTACAATAGAAGGTTGCAGTAACAATTCACTGCTGTCGAGGAGGGTTGTCATGGAAATTCTTTCTGGATTTAATGATTATAATGTGCAGGCCATTCCTGCTTCGGGTCATGTGCCTGGAATAGCCCAGGAGCGCCTGGTCGGAGATTCTTCTCAGCCAACAGCAGTTATCGTCGATCCCCTGTCAAAAGCCCAGATGTATTTCACGCAGCTTTCAAAACAGCTTGATACCGCGGTTGCGGCACTATCAACAATCCGTGATCAGGGATTGAAATATGAAGAAACAAAATCCCCTGCGTCCAGGACCGCAGCAATTGCCGCGGGCGCTTCACTTCAGGCGTTTTTTGACAACACGGTTTACGGAAAACTGGCAATGGGATCTGAAATGTTGTTCAGTGCAGAAGTACCTCCGTATGTGTTTCGCATCATGGCAGGTACCAATATGGACCAGTGGGAGAATTTTCCCCTGGGCACCGGGTGCTTAAATTGTGAAGCACCGGAACTGATGCGGCTTGAAGCGCTCGGTCTTGATGCGCTTGACATCACAAGACCGTCAAAAGAATGGGTTCCGCGGATTGAGATTGCCCTGAACGTATTCAGGGGTGAAATGGCCAAGGTCTCCTCATACCTGAAGCGTATTTCCTTTCTCAAACGTTTCCAGGCGATCAGTGCAGAAAACAAGATCGACACCTGGACCATGAAAAAAAACATGTTTGAAAAGGATCCAATGCAGGTGGGGCGGAGCATGCTTTCGTCCTGTATGAGTTACTGCGAATATTCCATCTCGCTGTTGGAGGAAATCAAAAAATGCGCAGAGGAAAACATCAGGAATCTTGAGGCAAAAAAGGAATCCGGAGCTGTGGTTTTTCATACGCGGCAGATGATTGACGAGATAGACAGGCTCGCTTCGCATGCCAATTTCAATGGAATGAACCTTCTCACGGGCCGTTTCGCCAAACCCGCTGGCGAAAATACTGTAACGTCGAGCATGTGGCTGCAGATCGGTACGGGTGTGGACCAGCGCACTTGCGCGTATATCGGAACCATGACTTCATACGCCCTCCTGGCACAGGCCTTTACAACCGATGGCTGGAATTATGATGTGGAAGCGGATTTTTCAACAAAAGAAGGAAGCAGCAGGGTTGTCTCGGGTCTTGAAACAGCGATGGCCAGGGTGCGGGGATACAGGGATGAACTTGGTCGGCTGCAGCGGACGATTCCTGCAAAGAGCCCGCTTGCATTTCCACGCATTCTCCAGACATCGATTAAGAAGCGGGGCGATCTGGTCTCGACATACAAACTCGCAACCACAATGGCGGTCGCGCCAAAACCGGGAATGAGTATCCCGCAGCAGAACGCACTGTATTTTACCGCAATATATTCCGCCTGCAGCGATATCTATGATCTGTTTTTACAGCTGCGGGGCTGCCATCTGCTTTTATGCAGTGCGGTCTATTCGGATGCCGAACGCGACGCATTGCTTGCGAAAGCCGCCGGGATAATCGAGCGGATAAACCTGCGCGCAAAGAACAGTTATTTTGCAGGCAAGCCATTGCTGCCATCATCGCCAGTATCGAGTGAATCGTACTATATGACGATCGTCCTGGATAGTGGCGGTCATGTAAAGAAAATTGAAAATCCGGGTGCCCTGGATACACAATC
The DNA here is from genome assembly GCA_003818675.1 of Spirochaetaceae bacterium. Next base: position 483 of record RPPD01000157.1, on the reverse strand, counting down.
GCTTGGTGTCACCGATGTATCACGAAGCATGTCATGGGATTTTTCGTCCGATCATGCAAACCGTGAACTGGGCATAATTGACGCAGCCCTTTCTAAAGTCCGGGTAAATATGGAGCAGGCCGCCATGCTCGTAGAAAGCTCGTGTTTGGCTGAGGAGAGGGAGGCGTTATACACCAGGACCCTGATAAGGTCCACAGACAGCACTGCAATCCAGCAGACAAAAACCGAGGAGCGGTGGAAGGGAATGCGATTGCTAATCTCGGATTCGCTTGCGTCCGCGGAATACACTGCATGGCTGGGTATATCCTCTTTCTACGATGATCTGGATCATGCAGTGTTGCAATGGAAGGTTGTCAACCAGCTTGAGGACTGTGAGGTTTTAATAAATTCCGGGATCGATATCCTCACTGCCGCTCAAAAAAATAGTGCTATTTCCCAGGAGTACAGGGCGCGGTATGGAAAGTTCCTGGAGGGTCTTGCCGG
>RPPD01000156.1 GCA_003818675.1 Spirochaetaceae bacterium | reverse complement strand
CCGGCGTCCTTTTCGTAAACCCCGGTCATGACCTTTATCAGTGTGGACTTGCCCGCTCCGTTTTCGCCCATAAGGGCATGGATCTCACCCTTTCGGAGCGCGAAGTCTACATTATGCAGAGCTCTGACCCCTGGAAATGCTTTGCAGATACCCTCCATTTTGATTATGTTTTCTGACCGCAAACAAAGACCTCCTTCGGGTATCACACAAACGGGGTAATGATAAACTCATCGAGAGTTTGTCATTACCTTCCTCTGAATCTGGAATTACGCAGATGTGCTGAAAATGACTATCAAAATCGCATTTTTTCCGCACATCGAGGAACTTCCATAGCAGGCTGCTGACAGACAACTAGTTTGTCAGCAGCCTGCTAACAAATCGCGGCGCGGTGTGCTGGATTTGATCCGAACACCGCACCGCGTACACAACCTATCGATTGTGAAATTTTACCAAAAAAAACAACTACTTTGTCACCTTATCCTTGCCAGGATCAGCATTGATCCCAAATTTGGCGATGAGGTCGTCAGTTATCGTGGCAGTATCAAGGAGAATTTCTTTCTGATTGACAATTCCGCTGGGAATCGTACCACTTTTGATCCAGCCAGAAATCTCGGCTGCCTGACGCGGACTGCACTGCATGTCAGCGTCCCAGTAACCGGCCTGAACGTTGCGAAGCGCAAAACGGTTAAAGTCAAAACCAATGATCTTGACTTTGCCGCCCTTGCCGAAACTGATACCTGCCGCTGCGAGCGCCTGACAAGCGCCCTGCGCCATACCGTCGTTCTCCGCGTAGATGACGTTGAAATCCTTTTTTGCAGCAATTGCGGCTTCAACCACTTTGCGGGCTTCCTCAAGACTCCAACTGTCTCCACCCGTTCCATCGGCAACAATGGTGAGTTTACCGGCGTCGCGGGCTTTGAGCACTGCGGCGCTGCGACCTATTTCAGCCGCGGAACCCAACTGACCACGAATAAGGATTAGATTGACCTTACCCAGATTCTGTTTCAACACCCATTCTACTGCCGTATTACCCTCATAAGCCATATCCGAGATAAGTGCTGCTTGATAGTTCGAGGGGTCTGTTTTAATCTCACGGTCAAAGAGAATAACCTTAATGCCTGCGGCTTTTGCAGACTTTAGGACGTCGTCCCATCCAGACGCGTTTGCGGCCGAGATCAGGAGATAGTTCACTCCATCTCGAATGTACCCTTTCGCCGCAGCGATCTGCTCGCTGTTGTCGCCGGTGTTGGTCTGTTTTGCGTCATAGCCGTTCGCCTTTGAGAAGACATTGTTCATGTCTTCAACATTGGCCTGCCGGTAGCCGGATTCTTCCGGCGGCAGATTTACGATGCCGACCTTGATCAACCCCGTCTGATCTTTCTGACATCCAGTAAATACCGTAAAGGTACTTACTAAGACAATTATGGCTAACATCACCATAATTTTTTGAGTGTTTTTCTTCATCTTCTTCCTCCTCCTTTTACCTTTTGGTTGATTATGGATCCACGCAGAATTTTCCCGGAAATACTTTGCCTTAATAATGCACCTTAAATCCTGGTAAAATTTTGCGTTAACGTTAACATTTTATGCTTATATAAAAAAAGTGTCAAGAGAAAAAATGGATACTATTGAAAATTTTACAGGCAGAAAGGTAAGGAACATGACGCCCAGACGTAACATTGTCCCTTTCATTTTTTCCTCCTATTCATGCTTAAACGGGTTTTCACCCGGATAGGGCCTGATCAAACTCATTTTCCCATTGGCATTTGCTGCTAACGGATTTGTCGAGATATCATCAATGCCTAACATGGTGAGGGCATCAAAAAGAAACCTGCCCGCATGCCTGAATGCAATGCCGGCATGATGCGGGAATCTTTTACGTATCAGCACATGACGGTAGAACCTTGCCATGTCCCGCACAGCTATCACACCTATACCTCCAAACGACTTCGGATCCACGGGAAGAACTTCGCCCTCTGCAATGTAAGAGCGAAGCTTTGTGTCGGCTGTGGACTGTATTCTGAAAAGCGTCACCTCTCCGGGTGCTATCTGGCCTTCAAGCGTTCCGCGCGTGATGTCAGGTTTCTTCCCGGGCTCCATCAACCTGTGCATGATAAGCTGGTATTTCATACAGCTGCCGGTCAGACACGCGGAAGGTGTATTTCCGCAATGAAATCCCATAAAAAGATCAGTGGGTCTGTAATCCCCAATCTTGTGTTTTTCCGCCTCAAACATGTCGGGCGGAACAGTGTTGTTGATGTCAAGAAGAGTTGCAGGAAGCTCGGTGGCAACACAGGCGATGTATTCCGAAAGCGCGCCATAAATGTCGGTTTCACAGGCAACGGGGATTCCCCTTCCCGCCATGCGCGAGTTCACATAACACGGAACAAAGCCGAAGTACTTTTCAAAGGCAGGCCAGCACTTGTTTGCGAAAATCCCGTACTCAGAGGCGCCAAGGTTCTTTTCCATAAAATTAACCAGCGCAACCTCGTACTGCGCGAGCTTTGGCAGGATATCCGGGAACGCGTTCCCCATGCCAAGCTCTTCTGCCATCTCCTTTGCCACTATGGGCACCTTTGGATCTTTTTCCGCCGAGCGGCATATATCGTACAGGTCAAGCTCCGAGTTCTCCATGATTTCAATGCCAAGGTCATAAAGGGCCTTGATGGGCGCATTGCAGGCGAGGAAGTCCTGCGGCCGCGGCCCGAATGAAAAGATCTTGAGCCTTTTTACACTTATGTAAACACGCGCCACAGGGATGAAGCCGGCAATCATGGAAGCCACATCCGCGGGAAGTCCAACAGGATATTCCGGAATATAGGGTACAAGTTTTCGCAAACCCAGGTTATAGGAGACATTCAAAAGCCCGCAGTAAGCGTCTCCCCGGCCGTCTATCAGGTTGTCCCCGGATTCCTCGGCGGCGGCCGCAAACATGACAGGTCCTGGAAACTTCTGTGCAAGCATGGTTGTCTGCGTTTCGTGCCCGAAGTTTCCGAGATAGATGACAAGGGCATTGCATTTTTCCGCAGCAAGCCGGTCAAGGACAGCAAGTACATCCTTCTCTGTAACCACAACCGGTTCTATTTTGGCAACAGGGAGCTTCTGTTTCTGGCATTCCTCAAAAACGCGGACCAGGCGGCGGGTTGCAAGCTCGATAGGGAAACAATCCCTGCTCACGGCAACCAGACCGCATTTGACCATCGCCATGTTTTTCATTTCCGGTTTCCTCCACCTGAGTTTTGTCCGTAATACGCGTCCTTGCCGTGCTTGCGCAGATAGTGCTTTTTGATCAATTCAGAAGAAATCCCGCGCGTTTTTGGATTAATGGACAGAGTCATCATGGCCATTTTTGCAAGCTCCTCTAACACCACGGCATTGTAGACCGCCTTCTCCGGAGTGCTCCCCCAGGTAAAAGGCCCATGACCTGCGACAAGCACCATTTCAACATCAGAAGGTGATATTTTTCCAAAAGTTTCTATTATTTTATTGCCAGTTTCAGTCTCATAGTCGCCGCTGATCTGGGTTTTTGTCATTTCATGTGTGCACGGGATTTCCTGTGACGCGTGGTCAGCGTGGGTCGTGCCCAGAACAGGGATGGGTTTCCCTGCCTGGGCCCAGGCTACGCTGTATGTCGCATGAGTGTGAACGACCCCACCAATTTGGGAAAAATACCGGTACAGGACGATATGCGTTTTTGTGTCCGACGAGGGACGCATTTTCCCCTCCACCACGTTGTTATCAAGATCTACAATTACCATGTCTTGTGGAGTCATCTCTTCATAAGAGACTCCGCTCGGCTTGATTGCGATGACTCCAGCTTTCCTGTCCACCGCGCTTACATTGCCAAAAGTATATTTAACCAAACCGTGCAGAGGCAGTTTTTGGTTGCACTCATATACCCTTTCTTTGAGTTCCCGGTATTTCGACACAGTCTTTCCTTTCTTCAAAATATCACCTTCTGTTTCCTGATGCCAGCCTCAGTTGCTCGGTTTCCTTTTCCACATACGCACCTGCAAGGCTGTATTGTTCATACATTCCTTCATAAATCCTTGTTCTTGCCTTGTTTGGCTGGTATTCCCTCTCAAAGCCGCTTCCCATTTTTTTCTGCGCTTCCTCCACAGTCGGATAAATGCCCGAGGCCACAGATGCGAACATGGCCGCGCCCAGAGCGCAGGTCTGGTCGGACTTTGCCACGCGAATTGGCAGCCCAAGCACATCACAGACTGTCTGCATCACAAACGTGGATTTTTTGGCGACACCGCCCAGCGCTATAACGCTCTGGATCGGAACGCCCTGAGCAGTAAAGCAGTCAACAATTTTTTTTGCGCCAAACGCAGTGGCTTCCACCAAAGCGCGGAATATTTTGGGAGCAGTCGAGGCGAGGTTCAGACCAAAGATAGCCCCTTTCAGTTCCTGGTTGGCAAAGGGAGTGCGCCTGCCATTAAGCCAGTCCAGAGCAAGAATTCCACTGGCAGAAGGCTCAATAACCTCTGCCTCGCGGGAAAGTGAGCTTATGATGACAGCCTGAAGATCCTCCTTCAGCTTGTCTCCTGCCTTAAGCTGGTGTATTGACCATGAAAGAAGATCTGCGAACCATGCGTAGACATCCCCAAACGCTGACTGGCCTGCCTCCATTCCAAGCATCCCTGGCATGATTGAACCATCAACCTGGCCGCATATTCCCTTTACGAGCTTTTTGCCCACATCCTTCATGGGAGCCACAAGCATGTCGCAGGTGGAGGTCCCCATGACCTTGGAAAGTGCATATGGAACAATCTGACCGCCGACAGCTCCCATGTGAGCATCAAATGCGCCCACGCCTATGACAACCGAACCCGGCAGATCGAGCTTTTTTGCCCATTCCGCTGATATTTTTCCCATTGGTACGTCTGATGTATACGTATCCTTGAAAAGGCGATCCCTGATTCCAGTCAGCAATGGGTCCACTGCAACAAGAAATGCCTCATTCGGGAGGCCGTTAAAATCAGAATGCCACATGGCCTTGTGTCCAGCTGCGCACCTGCTCCGTTTAAGCAGAAGCGGATCAGTCTGACCGGTCAACAGCGCGGAAATCCAGTCACAGTGTTCCACCCATGAAAACGCTGCAGTCCTGACCTTGGGGTTGTTTTTGATGATATGAAGTATTTTTGCCCAGAACCATTCAGAAGAATAGACACCACCCACATACTTCAGGTAATCTTCTTTGGACCACCCGGCGGCAACCTCGTTAATACAGGCTGCCTCGCCGGTGGCAGTGTGGTCCTTCCAGAGCACGAACATTGCGTCCGGGTCTTCTTTGAATTGATTTGTCAAAGACAGCGGAACCCCTTCCCTGTCCACAGCAACCGGAGTTGAACCAGTGGTGTCAACGGAAATTCCTCTGACATGTTTTTTTACGTCTTTGGGTGCTGTCTTTAAAGCTTCCCTGATGGATTTTTCAAGTCCTTCAATATAATCAAGTGGATGTTGACGGAACTGGTTGGCGTCAGGATTACAGAATAATCCTTTTTTCCAGCGTGGATAGTAGAATACTGATGAAGAAACTTCCAATCCTGTAGAAGCGTTCACAACAACAGAGCGTACGGAATCTGTCCCATAGTCAATGCCGATGACATACTGGTCTACCCTGGTCATCCTTCCCCCAATTTGCGTTAACGATAACGCAATCTCGCATTCTTCTCAACTTTTTTCATAATACAGTACATTATCCTTTATAATGATGTCAATTGGCATTGTTACGTTTTTTTGTATTTTTTCCTTCAAAACCACATATCTGTAAAGTGTGTAAATCCCTTCATACCCCTGCCTGTCCGGCTTCTGGCTGATCAAAAAATCAATGAGATTGACCTTGAGATAATCAATGTTCCTGTCAATCAGGTCATAACCGATGAGCCCGATTTTCCTGTATTTCACGTTTCTCTGTATGTACCCGGCAAAGTAATGAACACAGACATTGGTGACAAAAATCCCCAAT
>RPPD01000155.1 GCA_003818675.1 Spirochaetaceae bacterium | reverse complement strand
GGCAACAAGTTCCCTGATCTCGGCATCATCGTCAACGACAAGCACCCGTTCACCGGCCATACACATTTCCTCCCCTGAGGATTTCCTGTGGTGTAATCATTCGTACCGCAGTGCCTCTATTGGATCAAGCTCGGAGGCCTTTTTTGCAGGATAAAGGCCAAAGAAAATCCCCACTGATCCGGAAAATACAAACGCGAGCGCCACAATACCCCATTCTATCACGACGGTTATGATATTGAAACCATTCAAAACAGCGGCGAGCATAAACGAAACAATTGTGCCCAGGAGCCCGCCGAGCATGGATAGCACAAATGCCTCAATCAGGAACTGAAGCATTATATTCCTGCCCTTGGCGCCCACTGCCATTCGCAGGCCGATCTCTTTCGTGCGCTCCTTGACCGAGACAAGCATGATGTTCATGATCCCGATCCCGCCCACAAGAAGGGAGACTGCGGCAATGGAACCCAGAAGCAGGGCCATGGTGTCGCCGATTGAAGAAGCACGCTCCGTGATTTCTGTCTGCGTGCCGATCGTGAAGTCATCGGCGTCCGATTCTTTCAGCCTGTGTTGACTGCGCAGGATCGAAGTGATCTCGGTCTGCTGGGCCTCTATCATATCCTCGGTTGTCGTGCTCACGAGGATGGAGCGGAGAGACTGCGAACCGGTGAGCTTGTTCATGGCGGTCGTGTAAGGCACAAGTATCAGGTCATCCTGGTCCTGGCCGAATCCGCTCGATCCCTTGGAAGCGAGCACCCCCGCCACCTTGAACGGCACATTGTTGACGCGGATCTGTTTGTTGAGCGGGTCAGTGTATGGAAAAAGTTCGTCAGCCACGGTCTGCCCGAGCACGGCCACCGTGCGCGAACCCTTGACATCAGCCTCGGTAAAAAACGATCCGGACTGCATTGTGTAGTTCCGGACTATCTGGTATTCCTCGGAGACCCCGCTGACCTGCGTTCTCCAGTTATAGCTTGCATATATGATCTGGGCCTGAGTGTTGACCTGCGGCGAAACGGCCTGGATCCAGCTTCCCTCCTTGCTTATCTTCTGCATGTCCGCAAGCGAAAGCCGGTTTGACGAAGCTGCCCCCTGGCTCACCCCGCCTCCGCTCCGCTGGCCTCCTGCAAAAATCATTATGAGGTTGGTGCCCATGCTCCGCATTTCATTTTCAATCCGGACGCTTGTTCCGGTTCCTATGCCCACCATCACTATGACCGAACCGACGCCAATGATGATGCCCAGGGCAGTGAGAAAACTCCGCATCTTGTTTTTCAGTATATTCTTGATGGAAATTTTTATTGTGCTGGCAATTGTCATGATGAGGCAGCCTCCTTCGCTGACAGATGCGACATCCGGTTCTTGTTCACAAACGCCTCCAGGTCGCGCCTGGCGTTTCTTCTGCCCCTGACCTTGCGGTCATTTACCAAAAGGCCGTCGCGCAGGGTGATTATGCGTTTGGCATACATGGCGATATCAGGTTCATGCGTCACCAGGATAACTGTCATCCCGGTTTCGTTTAGTTCCTGAAATATGGAAATTATTTCAAGCGATGTCGCAGTATCCAGGTTCCCAGTGGGTTCGTCCGCCAACAGCAGGGCAGGCTCGTTTACAAGCGCACGCGCGATTGCCACGCGCTGCTGCTGACCGCCTGACAACTGGTTTGGCTCGTGAAACATGCGATCACCAAGCCCGACCTTTTTCAAGGCCGCTTCCGCACGGTTTGAATACTCGCTTTTTTTCACGTGATGGCCGTAGAAGAGCGGCAACTCCACATTTTCAAGCGCGGTAGTCCTGGCCAGAAGGTGGAAACCCTGGAATACAAAACCTATCTTCCTGTTGCGCACCTCGGCATAATCGTCCCTGTCAAGGTCAGCTACGTTTGTCCCGTCAAGCACATACTCGCCCGAGGTCACAGTGTCCAGGCAACCCATGATGTTCATGAGGGTTGACTTCCCTGAACCCGAAGCGCCCATGACCGCCAGATACTCTCCATGGCGGATGGAAAGGTCAATGCCCTTAAGCGCCTCCACCTGATATTCCCCGGGGGAGTAGATCTTTCGCACTGCACCAAGCTGAATTAAGCGTTCCATGTGATAGCTCCTAGAACATCCGCGGCCCTGGAGGTGGTCCCTGGTTCCCGTTGTTTGACTGCGAACTGCTGCTCCTTGTTCTTCCCGAGGCCGACAGGACTTTCATTCCCTCGGACACTTCGTCAGAGATTATCTCTGTTATGCTCCCGTCCGTGAGTCCGGCCTTTACCATAGTTGATGCGAGTTCGTTCTTTTCATCCATGTACCACAGAACAGCCCTGTTTCCTTCAGGTACCTCTCTTTCGGCCTGCCGGGCAGGCGGGCCGCCAGCACTACGGGCACCGCCAGTCCGCTTTTCAGGGTGCGCTTCAAAAAACCGCTTCATCGCCGCCTCGTCAGGCCTGTAGGAGAGCGCGGAGTTGGGAACCAGAAGAGCATCAGTGCGCTCATCCACTATGAATGTAAGCGTTGCGGTCATGCCCGGCATTAATTTCTTGCCGGGATTGTCCGCGTTCACCATCACAACGTAATTGACAACGTTTGAAACCGTCTGCGACTGGAGGTGGATGATGTCCACAGTCCCCCTGAAAGCATCATCGGCATATGTGGCGACGGTGAAGGTCACCCTCTGGCCTTTCTTTACGCTGCCGATGTCGCTCTCTGCCACATAGGCCTTTATCAGAATGCGAGACAGATCCTCCGCGATCGTAAAGAGCGTAGGCACTGAACTGGCGGCCGCTACAGTCTGGCCCTCTTCCACCAGCCTGTCTATGATAATCCCGTCGATGGGCGAACGAATCACGGCATAGCTCAGGTTGACCCTGGCCCGCCTGAGTGATGCCTCGGCGGAAAGGCGGGCCGCATTGGCCGCCTCTTTTGAAACCCTGGATGTTTCAAGGTCGTAATCAGAAACAAGCCCCTTTTCATGGAGCGCCAGGTTGTTGTTGTAGTCGCGCAGGTTCATGTCATACTGCGAGTCCGCTTTCAGTTTGTCCGCCTCGGCGGACTGGACGGAAATGTCCAGGAGTGTTGTGTCAAGCTGGGCCAGCAACTGGCCCTTGCGCACAAAGTCATTGAAATCCGCGTAGATCTTTGAGATATTTCCAGAAACCTGCGTGCCGACGTCAATGGTTTTCTGCGCGCTGATCGTGCCTGTGCTCGATATGGTCACCTGCAGAGTCCCGCGGCTGACTGTCACGGTTTGCACCTCGGATTTTGCGCCTGAATTTGACGCACCCATACCAATGATGACGAGTGGGACCAGCAAAGCGAGCAGGCCCAATCCTGCAATCACCCAAATCATTCGTTTTTTCCTCGACGGCTTTTTCTTCATCATTGCTCCTCCGCTCTTCTTCATTTTCACCCCCCCCCCTTAGATACCCAGATCAATGCCGAGCAGATACTCGAGGTCCAGAATATCCGAGAGATACGCGAGTCTGGCCTGCACCAGCTTCACTGAGGCAGTGGTCATGCTGTTTCGCGCGTCCTTGACCTCAAGAAGATTCTTCCTGCCGTTTTCATAAAGCTGTTCAACAAGCGCCAGATTTTTCTGCGCAAGCGCCACATTTACATCCAGTGATTGAATCTGTGTTTCTATCTGCGCAAGGTCAAGCATAAGCGTCATTACCTCTCGCTGCACTGATTCCTGCTTTTCCTGTATTGAATAAGCGAGTTTCTGCAGCACTGCGTCCTGTTTGAGTAAGCTCGTTTGAGTTTGTGAGTACGGAAGCCAGCAATCAAGCGGCACTGAAACGCTCAAGGAGAATCCAGGCGAAGAACTCCAGTCTTCGGCATCAAATAATGGGTCAGAAAATGGATCCCGGTTAAACGCCCATGATACGCTCATACCAAGGCTTAATGTCGGGAAAAGTCCTGACATGATGTTGTTCTTTGCAATCTCGACAGCCTGATACGAGAGGCCCAGAAGCTTCAACTCGGGATTGTTGACGGTTTTATCCATTCCGTAAGCGGAAAAGTCCGCATCAACTCCGTTTATTTCAGGAATGCTGTCCGTGAGATTAACACGGGTTGTCCTGTTGATTCCAAGAGCCTGAGTGAATTGAAGCATGTTTGTGTTGTATGTGTTTTGCGCAGATTGGAACTCCACCAGCTGTGACTTGTACTCGTATTCTGCCTGGAGCATGTCTATTTCCGAGACCAGGCCCAGATCGTACCTGGCTTTTACTGTTTCAAGACGCCTGGCCTCGGCATCCTTCTGGCTTTCCAGCATCCCGAGCTGCCTGGCATACAGAACAAGGCTCCAGTAATACTTCTTGACCTGCGAAGTCAGCTGTGCCTTTGTCTGATTCAGGGTGATCTGTGCAGTCTCAAAGTCATTGCCCGCGGACTGGATATAAAAAATCTTTGAGGCGCCAAGACCCAGGCCCAGGTTGACTCCTGCGCCAAGTTTTGTTCCGGTATTGTTTGTTGAAAGGGACGCTGAAAAAGACGAAGACGGGTAGAAAGTTGACCATGCGGTCTGGAACATCGTTTTTGCAGTTTGAAAATCCACCATGGTCTCCTTGACAGCATAGCTGTGTTCAAGCGCCATCTTCACCGCAGTTGCGAGGTCAAGGTCGAATGAGGCTTGAGATACTGCCGCGGTGGTTTGTGAAAAACCTGGCGCCAAAAGACAGCCTGCAAACAGCAACGACAAAATGACATATTTCATCTGATTCCTCCCGTCATGTTTCGCTTCTATTATACTCATGGGTCCTTAAACCCTGCTTAAACAAATCTTAAAAAAACCTTAAAACTCCTGTATCTGCGATCTACTTGCACCAAAAGCACTTAAGAATTATCCTTGACTGCAGGGGGATTTGTCATGAGAAATATCGTTTTTGTCTTTTCCTTCGCCTTTATGTTAATCACAACCTCGTTGCTTTGCGCCTCGCCCCAGGCAGAGGCCGAAAAGGCCAATGACACCGGCCCGAAATCCCAGTATGCATACGACCAGCGTGACCTGGGTGTATCGGTGCTGAAAAGCATTGTCATCGCTGACGGGAAAGTCGTATTCCGCTCGGTCACAGGCGGATGCACGGACAGGAGTTCGTTTCGGATTGACGTGAAAAAGGAAACCGGGTACTCGGCCCAAAATCCGATGTATGTGCTGACCATCATGAGAGTCAGGCCGGATGACTGCAAGGCCTTTTTCCCCGAAGGCGTGGAGATTTCATTTGACCTGGAAAAGGATCTGGGATTGACTGGATGGTACACAATTCTTGTCACAAACCCGGTGAGTCAGAGCGTGAAATAATACCGGGCTGGTCACATCCCTTTTTTGCCCGCTGCCTCCGCTTCCCAATGTTCCCGAAGCTCCCTCAATTTGCTGTCATTCTGCAATTTCTGGACAAGTGATTTGAGCGGAATAATGACAAGCAGCACCGCAAGCGCATGCCAGAACCCCTCAAGCTGCAATGCCGCGCTGATTCCGTAAATGACACCCACCACGACAACGAGCAGAACAGAGCCGAAATAGATTTCCTGGGCATAATAATCACACGACAGAATCCGGTGCTCCCTGTTCCTGAAAATGGAAAAATAAAATTCGATGCCGTATTCAATCACCAGGAACAGCACAAACAGAATGTTTGCGAGAAGAAACCCGGCCAGGTCGTCCGCTGTGAAAAATGCGCCTTCGCCTGCACTTGGGGCATACGCGGCATGTATCAGGAATGACTGGGCGAGCAGGAACATCGTCAAATGGTAAATCAATTTAAAAAAAACAGAAACAACAATGCCCAGGGTGGATTTACCCTCGAAGTCACCTTCTTTTTTCGCAAATATTACAATGACAGGGATGAGCAGCACTGAATGGACGGTGAGTTCAAGCGAATAAAACAGGAATATCTCCCGCACCTCCCACTTAAGAAGAAGCAGACCAACGAGAGGGATGCAGTTGAAAAGTACAATGACAATGGAAGCAAGGGGATTCTGAATGGATTTTTTTTTGCCAGTTTCATC
>RPPD01000154.1 GCA_003818675.1 Spirochaetaceae bacterium | reverse complement strand
TTTACGGGAAAGTTCGTGACCGCCAGTTCCCCAAGGACGCGATCGGATTCGGACCCTCCGCTGCTTGAGCGGGCAAAATGGGTGTCAAAGCCGCCGCCTAAGAGATGGCGGATGTTGGGCATCACGTCCTTGCGGGCGTGGAAGATGAACTGGGCGGCTGCCAGGATGCGCTCGTACAGCTCGTCAAACTGGTAGCCCTGAACTTTGTAAAAATCAGCGCGCTCACTCAGGCTGTCAATCAGGTCCCAGGCGCTTTGTGGAATCTGCATCGTGATCAGGGCCTTGCGCATGTAGCGGTTGTATATATTGTTTGTGTAATGGGTTTTTATTTTGTCGATTATTTCATATACCTTGCCGTCTTTAACAAGCATGCGGAATGCCTCCGTGAAATTGTAGCGTAATACACATTCCCGAAACGGTCAAGGAGAATGCTCGAAATTGATGCCCTGGAAAATCTCGTGTTTGTTCATTTCCCCGCAAACCATGCGGTAAAACGCGTCTTTTGCAGGGAATCTTGCAGGCGCGACAAGATCCTCTGCGGGTGTATCTGTCTGGAGGCGGAGAATCACGGTTTCCTCCGGAAGGTTTGTCAGGGTGTCTATGGTGTATTCCAGATAACGTTCGCATGAGGGAACTGTGATTTCTCCCTGAAGGTACTGCTCGTGCAGGACTGTTCCCCTGATAACATGCAGGTTGTGGAGCTTCACGCCATCTGGCCTGAGCCTGGCCAGGGTCCTGACCGTCTGCCGTATCATTGTGCGGTCCTCACCAGGCAATCCCAGAATGAGGTGCACCGCGACTTTCACCCCCGCTTCCTTAAGCATCGCATAGGCTTTGAAAAAATCCTCCGGCGTGTGTCCGCGGTTAATGCGCAACAGGGTCTGGCTGTGGATGGACTGGAGCCCGAGTTCAACCCAGACTTCCAGCGATTGGGTGTTGAAAGACGCCAGGAATTTTGCCTTTTCAGGATCAATGCAGTCAGGCCTTGTGGATACAGACATGCCCACGAACGGGTGCAGTGCGAGTGCTGTGTTGTAGATGTTGGCCAGGTCAGCTACTGGTTTGTTTGTCCCAGAGAATGCCTGAAAATATAGTATGAACTTTTCTGCATTATACCGCTGTTTTAAGAAGCGGATGCCGCCTTCAATCTGCTCAGGAATTTCTTTTGTCTGGCCTGTATAGGGTGCGCGTGAGCCTGATCCTGCGCAGAAGATGCAGCCTGGATTCGTGCGGACATTGCCCCGGTTGGGACAGGAGAATCCTGCGTCAACAGCCACGCGATAGACCGTGGCGTGATATTTCTGCCGGAGATACCTGGAGTAGGAGAAAAAGGGTTCGGGGGCGGCGTTAGGCCTGGGGGCACCCTGCTGTTCCGAAATTTCTTCCATTAAATGATAATATCCGCAAAATTATGTTCTCACAAGGTGTTGGCGGAAGACTGTTCACAACCAATAACCAAAATACGAAATTTTCCTTGATATTCAATTCGGATTTTAATTATAGTTAGGGCTGTATCAGGTAGATGGATGTCCGGCATTATCATGGAGGCGATCATGAAGCCAAAGGGAATTTTCAGCAAAGTACTATCGGGAATCCGGAGAAAATCGCAGATAAATGATGAGTCCGGACTGCTGCGGACGATAGATGAGCTGAAAGCGGCAAACCGGGACCTTGCAGACCAGCTGGAACGCAAACAAAGGATTGAATCCGCAATGACCCTGTATTTTGACACCCTGTACGATGAATTGATAAAGCATGTGGAAGAAAAGGAAAAGGATCATTTTATAGACAGGGTCATGGAGATGGTATATGACAATATTCATCTTGCGTTTGATGACATGCTCAAGGTGAAAAACCGGGAACTGGATGAAGCAAAGGGTACCCTCGCGGAAATCGACAACCACATGCACAATGTAATTCTCGAGCGGACCAAGGCGTTGAATGAGGAGAATCGCAAACTCCATGAGCTTGCGATTACCGACGAACTCACCGGGTTGTCCAACCGGAGGGGATTTCTCCTCCTGGCGGAAAGGTATCTCCGGGAGATGGGAGAATCCGGCGGGGAAATTTCCCTGTTTTTCATCGACCTCGACAACTTCAAGATGATAAATGACCGCTACGGGCACAATGAGGGGGATTGGCTTCTCAAGAGGACCGCCTGGATCTTTCATAAAAGCCTGCGCGGGGATGACATCATTTGCCGGTATGGCGGTGACGAGTTCGCCATTTTCATGAAGACCGCGGATGTCGAGCGGGTTCTGGCGCGGATCAGGGAATATACGAACGAGTTCAACCGGCAGGGCGAACGCCCGTACACGCTCTCCTTCAGCGTAGGTCATGTAACGGCCGTTGCCGGTTCATCGACTGATCTGCAGAGCCTTGTTTCCGAAGCGGATAAAAATATGTACAGGGACAAGACGGATAAAAAGAAGAGCGATGTTTCGCAGGGATGAAGGATCATGTGCCAGCCGGAATCCTATATCAGCTTGATTTTATCGGTTTTTATTTTCGCGAGACTGGCGAGGCTGATCTTCTGCCAGCTGACCGCGTAATCAATTCGCATTTCCATTTTTTTGGGGCACTCGATGAGAAAAAGCGCAAACATACGGATCGCAACGGAATTTATATAGCGTGCCTGATAGAAATCCAGGATGATGGTCTCTTCCTGAACTTTTTTGCACGATTCCAGGAGAAAGGCGCCCGTCTCGTCATATTCGAGGCTTTCAAGATTCCCGATGATCGAGATGACATTCCCTTCTATTTTTATGGAGTAAAGGTTTCCGGTGTATGTATCTCCCATTATAATAGTCCTTTTCCTCATGAAAATAGAACATTCAAAAAATCTACCCGCATTTGCATGCTTGTCACAAAGAGTAATGCAGGTTGGTTGAAATTTCAAATCTTTTTTATTTTATGTGAATCAGCGGCGAATTGTCCGGATCGTCGCTATGACAATACCCATAATCCTCGTTTTTTGATCAGCCGGGTAGGTAATCTTGGTGATGAGTTCGTCCGAATCGGCCGCAATGGATTCAATCCTTGAGGTATTTACCAGCGACGCTATTTTTTCCGAGTTTACAAACACGGTAAAAAAGGAACCATCCGAAGAATTGAAGAGCTGCCGGACCGCCAATTCTTCCCCCTCCTGGATGGCGTAGTATTGTTTGTCAACAACCCGCACGAAGCCCTTTCTGACGATATGCAGGACGCTGTCCGATTCGCGAAAAACGAAGAATTGCCTGTCTATTTCCTTCTGGGTCATGTGCAGGGGGTCCTCCCTGAAAATATCATTGTCCAGGAGGTCGGAAGGCATCTTTTCGTATACCGCGTCGCCCGTCCATTCATCCACGAGGTATTCTATTTCCCCTTTTTCACATTGTTTGAAGACAGGGAGCATGACCAGTTCCGTTTTATCGGGTATGAAAAACTCGGCATTGATGCCGAAAAAGCCGGCGAGTTGCGGAATTACATCATTTCCCGGGGTGCGTTCGCCGTTTTCCCATTTGGAGATGAGGTTGGTGGAAACGCCCACCTTTTCCGCGAGCTCCGACTGTGTCCAGCCCTTGCTGACGCGTGTTTGTTTTATTTTCTCACCGACTGTCATAATCTCGTTTAATGAAACGTTCACAGGGAATACCTCGATAATTGGTATTCCTTGTACATAATATACAATAATTTGTCAAGTATTGCAATTAAAATAAATTAACTTAATAAGTACAATATATACAATAAAGTATAATAGATGGTTGACAATACAAAAAAGATAAAATAATATCGCGAGAAGAATAATGGGCCTTATACCTTCGAAACGATCACATCTTACAATCGCCTTTTTCACCCGGCATATTGATGAACTGACGGGTTTCCATATGCTTTCCGACACCATCACCATGGCAAGGAGATATCAATGCAGTCTTGTCACCTTTTTCGGAGGCCAGATGGGCAAGAGCCTGGAGAACATCGCCTACAAGCTCTGCGCTCCGCAGCAGTTTGACGGATTTCTCAATTGGGCCACTCCCGATACCGGTCAACTCGGCTGGTTTGATATTTTCCGCGGGCGGCCCCTGGTGAGTCTCACCACCCCGATTCCCGGTCACCCTGTCGTGGATATCGATTCATATAACGGCGCCAGGGAGGCGGTGCTGCATCTTGTCAGGGATCATGGCTGCCGCAGGATCGCCTTTATCCGAGGATCCGAGGACCATGTTTATTCCCAGGACCGTTACCGGGCGTATGTGGATGCGCTCGCTGAATCCGGAATCGTCCCGGATGAGTCGCTTGTCACCCCGACGAGCGACTTCACGAAGCTGACGGGTTTCCGCGCGGTAAACATTCTCATGGACGAGAGGCGCCTTCGGGTGCCCGGCGACATCGACGGTATTGTCGCCACGAATGACAATATTCTTATAGGCGTTATCCAGGAGTTCAGGAAGCGTGGGGTGCGTGTGCCGAGGGATGTTGCCGGTGTCAGCCTGAACAGCACCCTGGAGGGCCGCACCTACACTCCGACCCTGACGTCCGTCGCAACCCCGTTTATCCAGCAGGTTGAGACCGCCATGGTCACCCTTACAGGGATTATCAGGGGCGAGCGCGCTCCGAATAAAATAACCCTTCCATCACGGCTTCTCATGAATAAATCATGCGGATGTCACCAGGCTTCAGGAGAAAAAAACGCGCTCAGTTTGTCACGGGATGTGGCAATGGCCGCCGGTCCGCGACAAAGTCCGGAGGGGCATTCGCGGGACGAGGCTTCGTTTTCAATCCGGAACATCCTGGAGGAGACCAGGGAGATGGTCGTCAGGTATGTCGGGGACGAGATAGGCCTGACATGCAGCGACGCGGATACCCTGGGCATGATAGCAGGAAAGCTCGCAGCAAGCTTTGCGGACTCGATGGAAGCCGGGTCAGAGTCCGGTTTCATCGGTACGCTTGACGAAGTGCTCGGGTTTGTCTCTGAAAACAACGGCAAGGTGGTTCCCCTGCATCACGCGGTTTCCATACTCAGGCACCAGTTCCACCGGTACAACAGGGATCCCGGCCTCGTGGTGCTGGCCGAGGACATCCTTCACCAGGCGCGGATGACAATAAGCGAGGTGATACACCGGAATCATGTGAACGCGGGACTGGCGGCCAGCCGGTTTGCGCAGAATTTCCGCAAGATCGGCACCAGGCTCATAAGCACCTTTGGACTGACTCCCCTTCTTGGCGCGCTGCGCGAAAGCCTGAAGGAAATCGGGATCCCGTCATTTTACCTGTGCCTGTATGAGTCAATCCAGGAATATTCGTTCCCGGATCCGCTGCCGGAATGGTCGCGCCTGATTTTTGCCGCGCGCGGGGACAAGGTGACCATCGACGTATCCGGGAAACGCTTCAGGACCTCGCGACTGCTCCCCGATGATGTCGATGCCGGGGACGCAAGATGTGATTTTATCGTCATCCCGCTCATTTTCAATGGCCATCACCTGGGCTATGCCCTGGCCGAGTTTGGACCAATCGAACGAAACCTGTACACGGCCTTCATGGAACAGCTCTCCTGCGCGATCATGGGGTCGTATCTCATGGAGGAGCGGAAAAAGAACGCGAGGCTCGCGGACGAACTCCAGCAGGCGGACAAGCTTACGGCCATTGGCCAGCTGGCCGGGGGCGTTGCGCATGATTTCAACAACCAGCTAACGGCAATCCTCGCCTGCGCGGACATCATCTCCCATGATCCGGACGCCCTGCCGCACATCCGGGAGTACGCGAACATCATATGCAAGGCCGCGAGGCACTCGGCCGAACTCACAGGAAATCTCCTTGCCTTTGCCCGCAAGGGCAAGATCCAGGTCAGGCCAGTGGATCTCCACCGCCTGATAGATGAGACCGCGACAATGCTGGAGCGGAGCATCGACAAGCGCATTGTTATTGAAAAACATCTTGAGGCTCAGGTAAGCCTCACCCTGGGCGACCCTGTCCAGCTGGAAAACGCGCTGCTTAATCTTGGGCTTAATGCC
>RPPD01000153.1 GCA_003818675.1 Spirochaetaceae bacterium | reverse complement strand
TATGGACAGTACATGTAATCAGGAAAAACTCACCCGGAATGTTCTTGAATACCAGTCAACAGGAAAAGAATATGACAAAGTATACGGGGAATGCGCCCTGGCTGTTTACGACATTATCCAAAAGTACAGACGCATAGATGAAGATACAAAAAGTGATTTTTTTCTCCATTTTCATCCCACCCTCGTGCGGGCGATTTCGCGGTTCCGTCATTCAGGTGTCACTTTTACTAACTACCTGAAATATCTCGTCAGAAGGAGGTTAAAGACCTTTCTTGGAATCCAGAAAAGAAAATCATTTCTTCATGAGCTCGCCATGTCCCCGAGTCTTGTGGAAGATCAACCGCACACATCCTTTCATATTGCTTCAAAGAAAAATCCTCTGGCAAACCAGGTTCTTGATATCAATGAAACTGGCAAAATCCAGGACCGGACTTCCAGAAACAGATTTCTCTGCTATGCTTTCAAACGCGCTTATGACCATGGTGAACAGGACATCTGCATCATTTCCAAAATGGCAGGAATGGATGCTTCCTGGATCAGGGAAAAACTTGACGACCTGAAGTCAGGTCTTTCAGGACAGGAGGAGCGTCTTTTAAGACTCGCAGGCAGACGGAACAGGCTTTTTGTGGAGGTCAGGGGAATTGAGCACGCATTGCTGAATGAGCATGACAGGGAAAACAGGTCTTTGCTCTACAAACGGCTTCACGGGAAAAACCGGACTTTGTCAAACCTGATGACTACCATTGCCCATGTCCAGCTTTCACCCTCGCACCTGGCCATCGGGAATGCATTGGGTTTGCCAAAGGGAACTGTTGATGTCATGCTCTTTCGCCTGAAACAGCGGCTTGCAGCCGCAGTGTGAACCTAAAACAGGGGTGCAA
Organism: Spirochaetaceae bacterium; assembly: GCA_003818675.1. The sequence continues at coordinate 5,120 of RPPD01000153.1, read as the reverse complement.
AGGTTTCAAGTAAAAGCCGGCGCACCTCTTCCATTTCAGCATTTGCGTTAAATCCCGCCGCAAGCTTGTGTCCTCCCCCGCCATTTGCCCGCGCGAGAGCGCCTACATCCATGGTCTCCTTGGAGCGAAGGCCTACGGAGCAGACACCCGGCGATTCTTCACGTACAAAGGCTATCGCCTGGACCCCTCGTATTGACTGGAAGAGGCCGTACATTTCATCAGATGACCTTGTGCTTCCAGCTGCAAGAGGCGCATCCGCAAGCGTCTGGTAAGTATAGATGAGCTTTCCATCAAAGTGACTTTCAGCCCGTGACAAAAGCAGGCCAAGAAACCTGCGATTCCCAAACTCGCGGTTGCCATACATGGCCTGGTATATATTGCGCGGTGAGACTCCTTGTCTTACAAGGTCTGCCGCGGTTTCAAACACCTCACTGGAGTTTTCTTCGCAATGACGAAAATACCCTGTATCTGTGGCCAGGCCAAAGAAAACCAGCTCCGCCTCCTTGCTTGCAAGAGTAATGCCCATCTCCCTGGCAAGCCTGTACACAAGAATGGTTGTGGAAGCAGCTACGGGATCCGCCAATCTGACGCTTCCAAACGGATCTCCAGAAGCGTGGTGATCAATCACCAGGACAGGCAGGCTGAAGAGCTTGTGATAGGACTTTTCAACACGATCCGGCGTAGAGCAATCCACCACAATGACTGCATATCCATTGTTATCCTTGGCTTCAATTGAATTATTCAGGCCGGGAATTTCTGCGACAAACTCGCCTGCATAGTTTTCACATTCCGGCCTGTCAAATGGACCATTCTGGAGCGGAACAGCCTTCTTCCCCATGCGGGTCAGGATGGATGCCATCACAAGCTGGGAACCAATGCAGTCCCCGTCAGGTTCCATATGGCCAAGAATGTAAAAAACCGCGTGATCTGTTATAAAACGGACAGCCTCTTGCAGAATATTTTTACCATCCTGATTGTCGTGTGAATAATCATGTGTCAAAGCAGAGTACCTCATTCTGCGGCTTGCCGCCTGAAATGACTGGTTTGTTGCCGCGGATGTATACGTCAATCTCTGTGCGGACCCCAAAGTCAGAAAGATACAGACCTGGTTCAATTGAAAAACAGGCGCCAGGACCCAGCTGCCTTAAATCAGGGTATTCACGCGAATCTATATTCACGCCATAGCCATGACACTCGGTATCGATGGAGTGTCCTGTCCTGTGGCGCAGGTACTGCGCATATCCCGCGCCCCGGATAAATTCCTCAACCCGTTGGTCTACATCCGCACCTGTTACAGACTCCCCCGCAGAGAACCTGGAACCGATGAAGTCAACCGCGATATCACGTGCGTCACGGATAACGGCAAACGCGGCTGCCACTTCCCCGGGCACCTTTTTCCCAAGGAAACACACCCAGGATATATCCGCGTAAATTGCACCTTCAGCCTTTTTCTTTCCCCAGATGTCTATCTGGAGAACATCGTTTGCGGCAAGCCTGCTTCCCTTCCCTTCAGGATAATAGTGCGGCATGGTTGAATGAATCCCCGCGCCCACGATCAGTGGAGGATGCGTATGCATATCGTTTTTCTCAAAGTGTTCCAGAATCCAGCCAAGCACCTCCCCTTCATATACAGGTGTTTTTTTGCCGGAAAAGCAGGAACAGATGCGCTTCCAGACAGTATGGACAGTCTGGTATAAAATCCTTCCAGCTTCCTCGTGACTTTCAATCTCCTCATCCGTCAGCGTACTCAAGCCCTGCTGAATGAGTTTTTCTGAAGAGACAATTTTATATCCCAAGTCAGACAACCAGAGCACTGTTCCATGGTCTATGAACGATATTCCAGGAAATGACAAAGAAAAGTCAGCGGCCCATGGACCAGATCCGGGAGCGAATTCCTTCAGGCACGCGGCAAGGGACTCCCTTCCGCTGTATATGACCTTTCTGCCCGGCAAGTGGTCCAGTATTTCAGCTTCAATGGTATGGACAATTTTTACCGGATCTTGTGAACTTCGCAAAAGATAAACCCACGGCCTGGTATTTGGGATTTCAGAAGATATTCCACATACACGGTCTGCAACAGGATCGCGATGATGGAGATTATAAAAAAGCCATCCAGCGAAAGATTCCGCCTGGATGGCCTGAATTATCTTTTCCTGTTCTTTCATCAGTATTTGAGTGAAAGTGTATCCTGGTTGAATCTGGATTCAAATGGAGAATCATCACCCAGCAGGACACCCCATGAGAGGCTGTGCATGTCATCAACACCGTAAATTGTAACGTGGGCAAACTCGCCATTTTTCCATGTCACCTCAAAATAAGGGAACTCCGGTCCTGAGCCATAGACTATGTTGGCCTTGCCGCTATCAGCTCTAAACCATGCCATGGGAATGTATGCGTAGGCATAATCCTTTAAAGCAGGCTTGTAACCTATTATGTATCCATACCTGGTTGGAAAAATCTGTTCGCACGGGAAGCTTTTTACATATAGCCTGTCCTTGGACTCACCGGATTCCTGTGCGAAAACAGCTACAGTGATGAAGAATGAAAGGAGAATCATGCATATAAGCAGTTTTTTCATTTTTTGCCTCCTCGAAGCCTGTATGGTCATTATAATAGGTCTTTCAGGTAAAAATCAAGGAATTTTTTTAAAAAATAACCAAAACACATTGAAAACAAGCCTATCATGGGTCATAATATAGTCATCCCCCAATACGGAGGCGCCTCATGGAAATGGTTCAGCTCTCCATGCTTTGTGATACCAGAAAACACAGCCATGTCCTGCGTGAAGTTTGCAGAATCCTCCGTTACCATTACCCGGCTTCATCCTGGAAACAGGTTAAAAAAACCTTTAAAATCGTCAAAAAACTTTTTGAAGGCAGGTTCCCCGGATACCGCGCCTGCAATACCCAGTACCATGATTTTTTCCATACAACAGATACCCTACTCGCAGCCGCACGTCTTGTTGACGGACTTAATATTAAAGGCCAACCCGTATCCCAGTACCATGCTGTCCGCATACTTCAGGCAGCCCTTCTCCACGATACCGGATACATCCAGAAAGACTGGGACACGCTGGGAACCGGGGCAAAATACACCAGGGAACACGTCGAACGCAGCAAGGAGTTTGTCAGCGAACAGGCACGAGTCCTTGGTTTTGAGGGTAATGACATCATTTTCATCGCCAGGGCAATAGACTCCACTGGCGTCAATCCATCCCCCAGTTCCATGGAATACAACAGCAAAGATGAGCAAATCCAGGCCTTTCTGCTGGGCGCCGCTGACCTCATCGCCCAGATGGCTGACCGCACCTATCTTGAAAAACTTTTGTTCCTGTATTATGAATTTCGTGAGGCGGGAATCTCGGGGTATGAAACAGAGTTCGACATCATCAGAAAGACGAACGACTTTTATGAAATCGCCCTGCAGAGGTTCGAGGGGGAATTCCTTGGAGTACACAATATGGCCCAGGATCACTTCAGGCAAAGATATTCAATTGACGAAAACCTCTATACCCAGGCCATCAAACGCAACATGGACTACATCCGGACAATCATTGATGATTCCACTTCAAATTTCAGGCAGAAACTCCATCGCATTTCACTCTGACGCGGGGAACGCATGACGCATGCGGTTATCATAGACAAATCCATTTCAACCCTGGTCAGTCATAAAAAAGGAAAATACCATCTGCTCTTTGTAACCGAGGATATTGCGGGCATGGCAAATGATCTCCTTCACAGATATCAGGGTGAACAATGCTGCTTCCTGGTTTTCTGTGGCGGGGGAAAAGTATCCCAGGTCTGTTCCTCGCTCTCCAGTCAACCCAGAAACACAACGTCAGGCATGAGCATACCAAGGATCCTGTATCAGCTCGTGGTGATTGCCACAAATACATCAGACCCGATGCCCGGGAAAAAGGAACTTCAGCGCATTATCAGCTACCGTTCATCGCAGGTAAGCGCCCGCGAGTTCCAGTTCCTGGTGAAAAACTCGCGCACCCAGTTTGAAACACACCTGTTGCAGGAAAAAGTTGACGAGGAGTACCAGTTCAGGCTCATGGACACAAACCGTGACCAGCAGGACCTCATCACTATCGGCAGGTCATTATCGCTTGAAAAAAATCCGGACAGGCTCTTCAGAAAGATTCTCTCCCTTTCACAAAAAATCACCGGCGCTGATGCGGGCACAATTTACCTTGTGGAAGAAACGCAGGACGGACAGAAGCAGATCCGGGTTAAATACGCGCATACCCACTCAAGACAGATCCAGTTTGAGGAGGCCATCCTCCCTTACAATACGTCTACAATTTCGGGTTATGTAGCATGTACCGGGAAAGTCCTGAATATCCCTGATGCCTACAAATTGACGCCCAAAGACCCGGTCTCCTTCAATCCCCGCTTTGACCGCGAGCATGACTACATTACAAAAAGCATGCTCGTTGTTCCCATGAAAAACCATGTGGATGAGATTATTGGCGTAATCCAGCTTTTAAACAGCAAGGAGAAGGAATCAGAAGACTCGTCCTCAAATCATCAGGACATAATTTTAAAAACACCCGAAGACTTCGAGAACAAGGTGGTCCCCTTTCACCACCGCTATGAGCGCCTCCTGGAAGCGGTCGCAGGTCAGGCAGCCATAGCTGTTGAAAATATCCGGATGATCAACCAGATCGAGGAACAGTTCGAGGAATTCGTCCGCGCTTCAGTTTTCGCGATAGAATCCCGCGACGAAGCCACAAGCGGTCATTCATTCCGCGTTGCTGAAATGTGCATGGGCATGGCTTACGCAATCAACAGGGATGAAACCGGTATTTTTGAAAAAATCACTTTCTCGGAAACAGACATCAAGGAGCTTGAATACTCTGCGCTACTGCATGATTATGGCAAGGTATACCTTGACATGCGGCTTTTCAAAAAAGCAAAAAAACTGTTTCCAGAAGACTACAACTACCTCATGCGCAAGATAGATCTGGCATATCGTACATGTGAACTCAAGTTTCTCTCGGACGAGTACCGCCTTGTAACGGACCCGTCCTCAGGCAGGGATATTGCCGCATCCCGCGCAATACTCTGTGAAGCACGCAAGAACATGCTTGATAAAATCATGAAGATCCGCGAGCG
>RPPD01000152.1 GCA_003818675.1 Spirochaetaceae bacterium | reverse complement strand
TGCCTGGGCGCAAAGTTCCACCACTGCTCGCACCTGGCAACCCCTTTCTCGACAACAAGCCGCGTCCCCGACGCAAGTTTGTTGATATCCCTGAAAATGGTGCGCGGGGACGGCACATACCTGAATTGCAGGAACAGTGCTGCCGAGCAAATATCCATCCCGGCGTAGACCGCTCCGCCGGCGAGCACTGCCCTGATCTCGGAGCCGAAGACGAGCGTGTCTTGCGAGAGATAATAATAGATGGGCTTGATGCCCATGCGGTCGCGTGCGAGCATGAGCCTGCGGTCTTTGACATCCCAGATTGCCAGGCCGAACATGCCGGAGAGATGGTCGAGCACATCCATGCCCCACTTCCGGTACCCGTGGATGATGACCTCGGTATCGCTGTTCGTGCGAAATTCGCAGCCCTGCTGCGCGAGTTCCCTGCGGAGCTCGGGAAAATTGTAAATCTCGCCATTGAAGACAACCCAGATTTTTCCCGCTGCATCCGACATGGGCTGGTGTCCCGAGACGAGGTCAATGATCGAAAGTCGCCTGAATCCAAAACCAATGGATTCACCGAAGTAATAACCCTCGTCATCGGGACCGCGATGGCGGATGGATTCTGTCATCCGTCGGATCACAGGCTCTTCGACAGGCTGAGAATTCTTGAAATGATGGATGCCGCAGATTCCGCACATGCCATTATCATTATAGGTTACGCGGACAGAAATGGGAACAGCAAGACATAGAAATAATATTTCATTGGTACTATATTGTTATAAAAGCATGGGCTGCAATTCGCTTTCATATTCAAAAATGTTTATCAGATAAAGGAGGGTAATATGAAAACAGGACGTTTTGTTTTCTCGATTTCACTGTTCTTTTTGGTTATGTCAGGGTTGGTCCTGATTTATGGGGCACAATCAAGGATATGTTGCCTGCTACAATGAAACCATCATCACAAACCATCATACAAGTTCCTGTTGAAAGAAAAATGCGATATTTCGAAAGCTGACTGCAAATGAACTGGCATTTTATTGGTCAATTATCAGTTATGATATTGAAGAACCAATATTTGCCATAGAGCTGGATGATTCAAAATACCTGATTGCTTTTAGCGGCAAAGCTCCTGTGCAATAGAGCCAGAGCTCAAATAGCTCTTCTGTTGGCCAGGTACCTGATTCTGCATGGACAAAACACAGAACCTGGCATATAATGTAAATCAGGAAGAATCAAAAGCTGGCGCGATGCGAAAATTAGTATTTTTTATCATCATGTTTCACCTCTGTGCAAGCATCTTTGCAATAAATATCGCCGTCTCCACATTTGACATCTCCGGAAAGGGTGTAACCGAGGAGCATAAAAACCTCGTCATTGACCTGTACACAGGCGCCCTCTCACGCACTCCCGGCATCACAGTCCTGGACCGCCGCAAGACAGACCAGGTCCTGCGCGAACAGGAACTCTCCCTTAGCGACCTCGTAGATTCAAACACTGCGCTTCAGACAGGAAGGCTTCTCGGATCGACCTATATTCTCACCGGGAATATCCTTGGTCTGGGTGAAAGCTTTTTTATTTCAACCCAGGTCATAGACAACACGACTGGCGCAGTTGTGGTCTCCTATGACGAGGAATTGGCAAAACTTTCGGTTCCCCTGCTCAAGGGATTCGTGGAACTGACCTCACAAAAACTGGCTATTCGGTTTTCATCAAAAAGTATCGGTGATCAAGAGATCGCCTCCCTCTGGGTAACCAAGGCAGGGGCATCACAGGCAAAACCCATCCTCATCTACATCATGTCCACAATCGAGGACTCGAAGGATCCGAACGGGCAGTGGTACTACGGTCCCCAGCACCTTGTGCCTGTGACAGACGCTATCCGCAAAAAAGGTTTTGGCGTGGTGATTCATGACAGGAACACCCTGGAAAATTTATCAAAAATCAAACTTGAGGAATTCTCACAAATCTGGGTCCTCGAGGGGGACGGAAACGCCGTTGTCAATCCCGCGGCCGCCGATGTCACCGCGCTCTACAATTTCTACAATAACGGCGGTGGCGTCTGGCTCTCCGGTGAAAATATCATAAATCCGGTTGACACCAACTGGGTGGAGGACGTCAATGCGTTCGCTTCGCCGTTTGGCGTACAGATAGACCGGGCCATAATTGCCCGTGAGCGATGGCTTCCAGTGCCAGGCAAAGACAGCCATCCCCTGCTTGCGGGTGTCTCCCGTCTGGTCTTCGATGATGAGGTTGGCTCCCTGGCAATCAGAAACAGTGCTGTCAGGCCGCTTGTCATGATAGAAGCAGGCTCCCGTTTCGCACGCGATGACTTTGACATAAGCAAGGTCTATCAGCTTTCTGATCCTGAGCGTATTAAAGAAATAGAGGGTGGAAAAAAAGACTGGAACCTTGAGTGGCTGTTAAACAGGAATTACGAAAAGGTGGGACCGCTTGTGGGCAATAACGTGGCGGGTTTGGCTGCAGCCGATGAGCGCGCTGGCAACAAAGGCCGCTTTATAATGGACGCAGGCTGGCTTTTGGGCTGGGCCTTTAACGGAGAGCGGGGGGAAATCCTGACAGTGGGCGATGACCTCACATTTGTAACAAACGCCGCAAAGTGGCTTGCGCCATAAGCGCGCAAAATTATATACCCACAGTACCCTTTTACGCGAACGGATATTCGTTATACTCCAATTTCAGGCAAAGATAATTCTAAAAAAATATAAATTTTTTGGTTGCCAGAAAAAATAAAGCTTGCTATACTGCAGAAAATAAGTCAGTAATACAATCCTGTTAAAATGTGTTCTTTTGTTCTGTTCCTCAAACTATGTGTGCGAAGGAGACATGAATGAAAAGAAGCTTGCGATTCTTCCTCAAACAATCAAAAAACATACTTTTCGTCCTGCTTTCAGCTCTTCTGGTGATCATATCCATGGCGGCTGTTTCCTGTGCTTTGCCTGGTTCAGAGAGCAAACCACCTGCCGCACCAGCAGTACCAGCAGCTCCAGAACTCGCACCAGATGACCAGATTCTGATCGCAAGCTGGACAGAAGTATCTGGCGCAACTTCTTATGAGGTCTGGTACAACACTACGAATAACTCTTCCAGCGCCACCATTTCCGGCAATAATATAGCAGGAACATCCCACACCATTAACAGTCTTGACAATGGTCAAACCTACTTTGTCTGGCTCAAAGCAATAAACAGCTCAGGTACCAGCGGATTTGGTCCTTCAGCCAGCGCCGTTCCCCAGGCTCCGCTTGCACCACCTGACAGCCCCAAGGCCCCCACTCTTGCAGCAGGAAACCAGCAGATAGAAGCGGGCTGGAATAACGTGGATACAGCAACCACTTACGAGGTCTGGTATAATACAGAAAACAATTCTACAACAGCTCGCAAGTTCGGGGATGATGTATCAGGCACAAGCACAACAATAACAGAACTTGCAAACGGTCAGATATACTTTGTCTGGATACTTGCCAAAAACTCAAGCGGCAGCAGTGATTTCGGACCGCCATCCTCTGCCACTCCAACAAGCCCGGAAATTCGCGTAATCAAGGGTGATCTGGGAATTCCTTCAGGCACCCAGGGTCATGATTTTGGGGACCAGTATGAAGGTTCTGAAAGCGAACCTGTCAAATTCACCATTTATAATGATGGAACCAGTGATCTTTCCATAACCTCTATCTCTCTGTCAGGCCCATCCGCGGGAGATTTTGTACTTGATACTGGCGCCACTGTTCTGACCCTCGCGCCTGGCGCAAACACCACTTTTAACATGGTCTTTTATCCGCAGTCTGCCAGCGCCAAAACCGCTAATATAATAATTTCATGCAATGACGCAGATGAAGCTGAATATACAATGCGGTTTGATGGGGTTGCTGTAGATGCACCTGGTTCCACATGGACAGAACATACAATTACAGGGCAGATAAATCCTTCAAAGTGGCAATCAATCACTGCCTCATCTGATGGCACAAAACTCGTTGCGGCAATCGAGTATGGATATATTTACACATCTTCTGACAGCGGGGCATCATGGACAAAGCATACCTCACCTGGAGCGCAACGCTGGGCTTGTATGACATCTTCTGCTGATGGTACAAAGATCGCTGCTGCCGCATATGATGGGCATATTTATACTTCCGTTGACAGCGGGGCAACATGGACAATGCAGCCCTGCTCTCCAATTGCTAATTGGAAGGAAATAACATCATCAGCTGATGGCACAAAACTCGCCGCTGTCGTTTATAACGGTTACATATATACTTCTTCAAACAGCGGTGTTTCATGGACCAGCAGGGCCACCGATACAACACGGGCATGGAATGACATTACATCATCCGAGGATGGCGTAAACCTTGCCGCTGTTGTTGTTAACGGATATATATATACTTCAACTGACAGCGGGACAACATGGACAGAACAAACAGGTTCAGGAGTAAATTCCTGGTATTCAATCGCGTCGTCATCTGATGGAACAGACCTTTACGCTGCGGCATTCAGCTCATATATATACACATCATCCAACAGCGGTGTATACTGGACCGCGAGAACCTCAGCTGGAAATCACGGTTGGATTTCAGTTGCCTGCTCGGCTGATGGTTTGAAGGTCGCGGCCACTTCCTTCAACAGCAACGTCTACACCTCTATAAACATGGGTCTTTCCTGGACCCAGAGGACTGACCCACGGCTGCGCACCTGTTTGTCCATAAACTCGTCCGCGGATGGAACCAAACTATCGGTAATAACCAAATCGGAAATAACAAATCCCGGATACATTTACACTTCAACTGACAATGGTTTAAACTGGGAACAGCGGAACACTGCTGGGTCGAACATATGGCCTTCCATAGCTTCATCTGCAAGCGGAATGAATGTTGCGGCTGTAACTTATGGCGGCTACATTTATACATCATCCGACAGGGGTGTTTCATGGAATGAACAGACAAGCTCCGGCATGCGCAACTGGAAGTCCATAACATCATCAGAAGACAACGGCAAGCTTGCCGCCGCGGTTTCTGGCGGATATATCTATACTTCCGCTGACAACGGTGTCCATTGGACAGAACAAACCGGCTCAGGTTCTCGTAACTGGTACTCAATCGCCTCATCCGCTGACGGTAACAAACTTGCCGCTGTCGTTTATAACGGTTATATATATACTTCCACAGACAGCGGTGTCAGTTGGACAGAACAAACCGGCTCAGGTTCATTTAACTGGTATTGCATTGCATCTTCGGCTGATGGCACAAAGCTGGTTGCCGCTGTACGTGGTGGAAAAATCCACACTTCAACTGACAGCGGCGCTAATTGGACTGCGCAGGGTATCATCGCTACAGGCAGCTGGTCAGGCCTCGCCTCATCTGCTGACGGCACCCAGCTTGCTGCTGTAATGGATTACGCATTTATTCTTACATCTTCTGACAGCGGAATTACCTGGACCCAGCCTTTGACCACCAGATATGACTGGAAATCCATTGCCATGTCTGCAGATGGCAAAATAATGGCTGCTGCTGCATACAATAATTACATCTTTACGTCCGCTGACGGTGGAAAAACCTGGAGATCAAGAATCCAATCCGGAAAATTAAACTGGCTTTCCATTGACTTGTCTTCAGACGGGACCCTTATGTTCGCGAGTGTAAATGATTACGATAACCTGTTCACCAGCCCCTGAACATTATGCGTGTTTCATGGTCAGATTTACGTGGTCAGGGAAGTATTCTTTAGTTCACCTCGTAGGCACCCATGGTCCAGCCGGTTGTTCCGGGACCGGGCCGTATCCTCCCGTCCCTGTCTGAGGAATACTCCCATATTGGAACCTGCTCCGCACCATTGATGCCACCATATTGTATCGTTGCCAAAAACGAAACGCCGGAAGGAAGATTGTAACCATCCGGTCCCGTGAAATACAACCATGCATTAGTATCATAATTTCCTGAGGTAGCGACTCCGACTCCGGCAAAATAGGATTGCAGGTCCGCCATATTTATATGGTTTGTTGTTCCATCAGTAAATAT
>RPPD01000151.1 GCA_003818675.1 Spirochaetaceae bacterium | reverse complement strand
CCAACCGCAAGTCATACTTATTCCAAACCGGGCACTTACACGGTATTGTGCACGCTTGTCGACAAAACAGGTGCCAGGCGAGTGTCAAATAAAATCCATATTGACATACCCCAGAGCGGAACCACAACCACAGCAAATATTACATTTCGGACCATAAAAAAACCTGGCGATACATTTGAAGTTGAAGGCGAGATTCTCCAGGTAAACGGCCAAGCAGATGCGGTCCAGTCTGCTTTTGACCTGGTCAGTGAATCCGAAGACAGTTATGTATATCAGGCTTTAAAACCCGGATATTTTATAATCCGCACGGGAACTCCTGAAAATTCCACAACCATTGATGTCTTTGTCAGCCCCGTGGAATCAGTCCACTCTGACAGGACGGACATGAACTGGTACAGGACCCAGTTTAACACGGGAACACCATCCAATTGCGGTCCTGCAACGGTTTCCATGGGCATAAGCTGGGCAAAGGGAACCTATGTGGCTGTTTCAACAATCCGTGCGAATATCGGATGGCATGGCGATGGCGCTACAAGCTTTGCCCAGCTTGCGGGCGAATTGACCAGATATGGAGTAAAAAACTCAAGCACGGAAATCAAGTCCAGCAATGATCTTCGCACAATAATAGACCGTGATCATATCGCCATAGTCCTTATTCATTGCGGCAGGATTTCAGGAAATAAAACAACAAACCCGGAAAACTTCTTTGGCAGATATTATTCTGATTCAGTAGGTCACTATATTGTCATTAAAGGTTATTCCGCTGATGGGAAATACTTTATTGCCTATGATCCGCTTCCAGGCGACTGGATTTCCAACAGCTCAAGGTATTCTGACGGTATCAGCATGCTTGGCCGAAACCGCTATTATTTGTCCGATGATATTGCACGCAGCCTCACCACCATGCATGTTATAGAAATATCACGCTGAACCGCATCAACACACTCCCGCATTTATCATCATTCTTCCATTAAAATATTGCTTCTCTCTGTTTGAATTTAATACTTTATCCCTCTATACTTTAATAATAAGTATATTTTATCAGGCAGCGATATCAGAAATATAAAGGAGGTTTTCTCATGGCCAAGAAATCCAGAATTACCTGGGTCAGGCATATTGTGCAGATTCTTTTCTTTGTCCTGGTTGCACTCATCACCTTCAACCACACGCTATCAGAAACAGGAAATGCCATACCGTTTATTGAAGCGGCATCCGTACATGCAATCTGCCCCTTTGGCGGCGTAGTATCAATTTATCAATACATCACTTCAGGAACTTATACCCAGAAGATTCACCAGAGCAGTTTCATCCTTATGTATATCGCCCTCGCATTGACATTAATAGCCGGACCTCTTTTTTGCGGATGGGTCTGCCCACTGGGAAGTTTTCAGGAATGGATCGGGAAAATCGGTAAAAAAATCTTTCGCAAGTGGTACAACAACCTTATCCCGAAAAAGCTTGATTCTGTCTTGAGATTTCTTCGCTACGTAGTGCTTGTATGGATCATACTCATGACAGCTATTACTGGAATACTGGTCTTTAGCAATATTGACCCCTTTGCCGCACTCTTCGGCCTGTACTCAAGCGAGCTGGCAATTGGCGGACTCATAGTCCTTATAATCGTTTTTCAACTCTCCTTTATTGTGGAACGACCTTTCTGCAAATATGCCTGCCCTTACGGTGCTTTGCTGGGCATTTTCAACCTTTTCAGGATTTTTAAGATCAAACGGAATGCAGCCACCTGTATTGACTGCAAAAAATGCGACAAGGCCTGTCCGATGAACATCACGATTTCAGATAAGGCGGTTGTGCGAAATCACCAGTGCATAAGCTGCCTGGCCTGCACGTCGGAACAAGCCTGTCCTGTAAAAAACACCGTTGAACTTGCAGTAGGCAAGATGGAGGTGAAATCATGAAACTCCGAACACCTGCCACCGCCGCTATTGTACTTATCGCATTTATCGGAGGTATTACCGGGAGCATCATTTTCAATCTCTGGAAGACCACAAGCACAAAGGATGCGGCTGATATAACGAAACCTGCCGACATCAAGGGCTCCCTGGCCTTCTCCCTGATAGGCCAGGGTTTGGGGATTCCTCTCCAAGACCTGATAACTGCGTTTGCTGTCAAAGACAAACAGGACATACTCTGCAAAGAACTCGAGAGCCTTTATGCAGATGTAGCGGGAGGCGAGATAGGAACAGACTCGGTCCGTTATTTTGCCGCACTCTACACCGGACTTCCTTTCACTCCCGAGGATTCAACAAAACTTCCCATTGAAGCATATGAAGTTCTCGCAAAAAAACTTTCTGCTGAAAGTCTTGAGGCAATAAAAGACCGTTTCATATCAGTCTCGGGAAGCGTTCAGACACCATCACAGCCACAGGCTGCGTCAACGCCTTCCCCATCGGCTTTGCAGCACCCCACAACCCAACCCACGTCTGCCGCAACGGACCGCGTCATAAAGGGGAGCACAACATTCGATGATCTTCTTTCCTGGGGTGTGACAAAGGATGAAATTACATCAGTCACAGGCAAACCTGTCCTTGTTACTGCAGCCTCTGTAAAAAGTCTTGCGGATAGCTCAGGAGTGGAATTCTCGAGCTGGAAGACAACTCTTCAGGCAATAGTGGATGGAAAGAAGTAGATTATCTATGGCATGGCAGATAAAATGTCTTGACACATGCAAATGATGATTTTATGATAAAATTGCTAGGAGAAATATTCAATAATCTGATTTACTAAATATTTTTCAAAAGGAGAAGAAACATGAACATCGTGAATTTGATCATTCAGGCAGTCGGCGGTGCAATCGGCGGTAATGTAACCGGCAAAATCATCCCCAGAATCGACCAGGGCGTAGTTATCAACTCCATCGCGGGTATTGTCGGCGGCGGACTTGGTGGACAACTTCTCAACATGCTTGGAATCGCGGCCATGCCGTCTGGTTCCTTTGACATCGTGAGCATCCTTGGCAACATCGCTTCCGGCGCAGTTGGCGGCGGTATACTCATGGCAATCGTCGGCTTCATCATTAAGCTTTTCAAGAAATAACCGGAGAGAAACACAATGGCCAAACTCGAAGAAGTAGAGGGAATCGGCCCAAAATACGCGGCAATGCTTAAAAAAGCGGGGGTCCGCGGGACCGGTGATCTTTTGAAAAAAGGCGGCAAACCCGAAGGCCGCAAGTCAATCAGCGACAAATCCGGGATTACAACCAAAATGATCCTTGAATGGGTCAACCATGTGGACCTGTTCAGGGTCAAGGGCATAGGTTCAGAATATTCCGACCTGCTCGAGGAAGCTGGTGTGGACACAATCCCTGAACTCTGCCAGCGCAAGTCTGACAACCTTTTTCAGAAAATGGTTTCTGTCAACACTTCCAAAAAGCTGGTAAGAAAATTGCCGACAGAGAAACAAATCGCGGGCTGGATAAGCCAGGCGAAAAAACTCCCTAGCGCAATAACTTATTGAACCTTGTTTTCAGGTATTATCAACCGGAATATCCTTTATGGGGTTTTCCGGTTTTTTTTGTTCGTGAGTATTCCAATCTCCAAGCTTTTTCAGAAAAAATGGTATGCATATCGTCATACCTGCGACAACGATCCCGGCCGAGATATAAAAGGCCATGTTAAGGCCTGCGTACAGCGCCACCGCACCTACAATGGGCCCTGTGGCACTGTACGCAATTCTGAACATAAAACTCTGTATTGAGATCACGGTTGCCCGCTTGTCGGAAAAGGTTTCTTCATGGATATATCTGGTCAATATCGGATTCGCCACTCCACGAAGGAAGTTTACGAGATAAATCGGCAGGATCGCCCAGAATCCCGGAAGAAATCCCGCGAGAATGTATCCTGCGACAGTCGGTATCGGCATGATGAGAATGATACCCTTTTTCCCGAGTAGGGATTCAAGCTTGTAGGCAAAATGGCTGCCAAGGCTGGTCGGCACAAAAAGAAGTGCCCATAGAATCCCGAAAAGCCAGAGCGGTATTGATCTTTCCTGCCAGAGCGGCTGGTAGAGCCAGACACCGAGCATTGTGGCGAGGGAGGACGCGGCAAGAAGCGGTACGGCAGCTCTCACGATTTTGCTCTTCAGGAACACATATCTCAGTATTTTGTAAAAGCCGTAGACTGTTCCACGCGGATGTGAATAGACCCTGCGTGGCGGATCAGTGATAAACATCGCGGATAAAAAGCTCACCAAAGCAACGGCCGAGGTCACGGCCATCAGGGTCCATACCGGGAAGAACGCAGCGGCTATTCCTCCCGCAATGCTCGCCAGGGCGGCCGATATATTGGAAAGGGAAAACATTTTCCCCTCTATCCTGCTGTACTCTTTTTCCCGATTTGATTCTGTCAGGCTTTCATATACCAGCGACGAGTCAGTTCCGGAGAGAAACGCCAACGCCAGCCCCAGGACAATCTCGGCACATACAAAACCCCAGAAGCCGTGAGCAACCGAATAAAAGGCCCAACCAGCAGCAAAAATGCCGGATGCGATGATTACGGTTCTTTTTCTCCCGAGCAAGTCGCCCAGATATCCGGTGGGAATCTCAAAAAGAAGTACGGCAACAGAAAAGATGGCCTGCAGCACAAAAATGTCGAATACCGAAAGCCCATTATCCTGCCAGTATAGAGAGATCACAGGGATGGAAAATATAAGCGAGAAACAAATCCGTATCAGCCTTATAATGCGGAGATTGCGCTGCCATTTGCTTGTCATGTTTTACCGTAAGTATATTACACATATTCCGGCAGAGCGTCCAGAATTTCCGACTGTGTCAATTCCACGGTTCCTTCACCGTATGCGCATACAAATCCCGCACATGCACCCTGGCGACAAAGGACAGGCTTTTTGAATATGGAATCGGTGCCAATACCGTCTGCTTCCTGCAAGCCATAAGCAGATCATACAGCTTCTTTTCCCCTGATGCTGGTTCGATTTTTAGGGTCCCATAGCCAGCAGGTCATTCACGCGAAGGCTGTCAAAAGCAATATCGTGGTTGTGATGATGATAGTGCATATTTTCAAGAAATACCCCTTGAAAGGCCAGGCATCTACTTGAATTGCAGGCAGTACAGATAATTCTTCAAGTGGTTTTTAAAATGTCAGCCTGAGGTTCCCAAATCCGCACATGTCAAAATTGCTGCCCGCGACATATCCCCGTGTCTTGAAGCCGGCATTGAAAATCAGATGATCGTACATGAGTTTTGGATTTATATCCACAGAAATGGAAAAGCCCGGCATTATTTTGCCATCCAGCGGTTGTATCCAGGCATCAATGGAAAAGCCCTGGAAAATAGAACCACTGTCCAGGACGCCAAGCTTCAATCCGAATCCAAAGACCTCCTGCCATGGCTGAAAAATCCCGTCGCCCCAACGCACATAAAACCTGTAGAAAAAATCATTCCGGATCAATCCCGTAATGTAAAAACAGCTTTCAAGTCCGTAGTATGCGGGATTGATGAAAAACGACGGGAGAAAACTTATACCGTATATTTCCGGAAGCTTGAGATCAGTCTGCTGCTCACCGGACCAGTAATACCGGAAATCTGCGGCAAGGCAGTAGATTAAAAAAGGATCGGCAAGATTCCACCAGTTGGCATTCTTTATTGAGTCAGTCTTCATGGGATATGTCACCGGATCGGTAAATCCATAGTTCCGGTTGATCTGATATACATAGTATTCCATATCATACAACTTCGGCGGTGCAAGTTCCTTCTCGTCCCGAATGATAAAAGTGCTCATGAAATCAAACATTTTCGTATTGAGGTAGAGAAAGGCAAGGCTGTAATCGAGCTTTTTCGACCTGACCATGAGTTCCTGAACATACCGCGCCATGACCTGGTTGGCCTCCGGACCTCCTGTCACCAGAAGTAAAAGCTCCTCGTCATCAGGCGGAAGTATTTCACTTACCAGCGCTCCGCCATTGAAAAATGACAGGCCAACGAACGGCGGGAAGAAACCAATCCACCGGCCAATACCCGCGTTTATGACGAGGGTGGAATCCCATGTCCCTGTTGTTTCACGAT
>RPPD01000150.1 GCA_003818675.1 Spirochaetaceae bacterium | reverse complement strand
CTCCAAATCAAGAGAATGAATCTGTATATTTTTTCGGCGACTTTTGGAGATCAATTTTTGAGGATTCTTACTTTATCGAAGTGGAAATTAAATAGTTTACATAATTATATCATTTTTTTGGAGATAGTCAATTCCTTCTTTCAATTGGAAAAACGATATGAGCGATGGTGCCATTCTCCCTGGTAAAGGA
This sequence comes from Spirochaetaceae bacterium, assembly GCA_003818675.1. The sequence continues at coordinate 5,853 of RPPD01000150.1, read as the reverse complement.
AATTGTACCCTTGAGCTGTTTTACCAGGGTCTGTATGATTTTCATTCCAAGCGAATCATCCCTGCCATGAGTCATATCCTCAGGGATACCCCTGCCATTGTCGCTTAAGATGAGGTTATAATCACAGTTTGTTACCACAAATTTTATTAAAATGGAATTTCCACTGTCTCCGTGCTCTGGCGGGAATGCGTGCTTGATGGCATTTGTGAGGAGTTCATTGATGACCAGCCCGCAGAGTATACTGCGGTCCAGGTCAAGGTTAACGGGAGCTATGTCAATCTTCAGTTCAACGGGACGGCCAGGCCTGCTTTGCGAGGAAATGCCATACTGGGCAATGTCTTTGATATATTCCCCAAAAAGCGTGTGGGCGAGGTCAGGGGATTTGTACAGTTTTTCATGAATAATGGCAATCGACCTTATCCTTGCCACCGATAGATTGAAAATATCACGGGCTTCAGCGTCTGTAATGTAGCTGCTTTGAAGATTGAGCAGACTTGATATAATCTGGAGATTGTTCTTGACACGGTGGTGGAGTTCGCCCAGAAGTATGCTTTTTTCTTCCAGTGCGGCTTTTACCGTCTCTTCCACATGTGTACGTTCTATTATTTCATCGATAAGTGCGCGGTTGGCCTCCTTGAGTTCACTTGTCCGTTCATCCACGCGCACTTCAAGTTCATCCTTCATTCCAAGTAAACGGTTTTCCGCTTCCTTGATGGGTGTGATGTCCCGCAGCACTATGACCTTGCTGACAATACGGCCCATGCGGCTTTTTATTGGGGAGATTCCAGCGTCAAAATATTTTCCGCCAGTCTCTATTTCTTCACGGAAAAAATTGTCATATCCGGCCTTCTCGGTAAGTTTCCCCAGGTGGGTGGAACAGGAGCTTAATGGTTTGCCAAGATGGTGCTCGCGCATATCGCCAAAAAGGAAATTGCCAGCCTGGTTTGCGTAGATCAGCATGTTGTCTGGACTTAGGATCAGAACAATGTCATTCATGGACTCTATTACCACATGTTGTGTAAGTGGAATGGTGCGGAAATAGCGCAGGCGCGTATAATAGATGGCCGCAAGGCTGGAAAAGGAAAGGATGATGGGCATGATATCATATGAGAAAAGCTCTGCGCGGAAAAGATTGTCAATTATATGGCCTGCCATGGGCAGGAGGACAGAGACATAGAGTGGCATCTGGCGCCGCAATTCAATGCTGCCTCCGGAAATGGATGTGCGAACCAGAACAAGGAAACCCAGAAGCAGGACGACATAGGAAAAAATCGAAAACGGAAGGAACCAGGGACCCATTATCTCGTCAAGGAGCATATGGTTGGGCGAGATGTACAGGCTCGCCCATATTAGGCTCTTCTGGCGGAAAATAAGAATGGCGGCGATGAACAACGTGGGAAGACCTGCGGTTACAGCGAAGATGGACGCTGTTATCCTGCGGGAGGTCACCAGGTGTGTGAACTCCAGTGTAAAACAAAGCCAGGATGCGGAAAGAATTCCCATGCTGAAATACTGCAGATAGTGGTACCCTGTTTTCATGGATACCGACGGGAAGATGCTCTCGCCTATCTGTGTGTTCACCCATATCCATATTCCAATGACCATGCCCAGGAAAAAACCGGACTTCAATACCTTGCGGTTGATCCACAGGTGGGTCCCCATGGCTGTCGTGAAGCCTCCGGCAATAATAATTGCGATAATGTACAAAGTGTTCAGGAACATAGGTTTCTCATGAAAAGATACGCGGTGACCTTGATAATGTCAATTGCGGGGCAGGGATGCCCTGTATTTCTTCACGAAATCACATGGGCGATAGGTTAACTTGGCCTGGCGGAGACCTTCGTCTCCAAGGTCCTGTTCACGGTTTATGTAGACATACTTTTTGGGGATAACAGATGCGAATGCCTTGTTTATGTACTGGTAGATCCCGCGGAAACTGGTAAGGGCTTTTTCAAAGTGAATGACATAGCTGTTGTTTTCCAGGAGCGGTTCTCCAATGACAAAAGCCGCGGGTTTTCCGCTGACCCAATAAACAGCACCGCAAAGACCCAGTTCCTCAAAATGCAGAAGGGCTTCTTTTGTAGCAGCAAGATCTCCATCTTCGCCCTGAATCGTGTGCCACTCCTCAAGAACAGCCTGTGCAACTGGAATTGTATCCCGCAGAAGAGGTTTGGATTCATGTGCGTAAGTCTTCATAAATCCGCTGACAAAGGTGCGCTTTTTGTGGAATTTCTTTCCAGGGAGTTTGGCGAGATCCTGCCTGAGGTAGAGATAATCAAAATTGTCCCTGTCCTCTGCGATCCTGTAATCCATTTGTGCAAGCACCTGGCTTTTGCTTTCAGTAATACCCTTCAACTCAGAATGACTGGCAAACAGGGTATCAAGAATTTCCCTTGGCGGAAGCTCGGTCGGAAGCATGAAAAAGGCCTTGCCGCGGTCATTTCCAGTCAAAACAACACATTCTTCAGATAATCTGCCTATCCTGTAGTGGTGTGTTTCCCTGAACAGGTAAAGCCCCGCGAATGTGTACTCCGAGATGCCCTCGTTATATTTTTTAAGCAAAGGCCCGAGTTCCTGTTTCATATCGAGGGTTACTTCAGCTGTTTCTGGATATCCGGGTATCATTGGTGTAGAGTTAAAATATCTGCCGTATGACAAAAAGTCAAGCAACTCCGTGGTTGCGCTTAAGTATTCTTGAGCGCAACCACCTGGCTATTGCTAAATAAAGTCTTTTTGGATATATTTGGGGAACTGTAAAATATTTTGGGATATTGGAATAAATGAATAAGCGCAAAGCACAAACAAAAAGGGAAACAAAGGAAACTCAGATTTCTGTTGAACTGGCATTTGACAGCGCTGAACCTGTCAGCGTTCAGACCCCGGTTCCCTTTTTTAACCATCTCCTTACATCCATGGCATTTCATGGAGGTTTTTCTCTGGTAATAAAGGCAACAGGAGATGTCGAGGTTGACGCCCACCATCTGGTTGAAGACACCGGGCTTGTGCTGGGTGATGTGCTTTTTCTTGTCTCAAGCGGAAGTGATTCGCTTAAAAGGTTCGGACACTCGGTCATTCCAATGGATGAGGCACTCTCGGAGGTCAGCATAGATGTCTGCGGGAGATCCTATTGCGGGCTTGAGGCATCCTTCCCGCAGCAGCTGGTTGGTGCATTCGACACCGCGCTGTTGCGCGAGTTTTTCACAGCTCTTGCGCAGCGGGCCAAGATAAGCCTGCATGTCCAAGTCAGGCGTGGGGAAAACAGCCATCACATGGCTGAATCCCTGTTCAAGGCCCTGGGAAAAACACTGGCTGCCGCTTACCAGGAAGGGACAGGGAAGGGGATTTCCACCAAGGGCGTTATAGGATAATTACGTCCGACAGATATAAAAACATTTGAAATCACGGATGGTTTTCCTTATTATTATCCTATGGCATTAAATTAGAGAAATGAAAAAAGAGGATGCCTTAAAGAATATTCCAAAAGAGGGATTTCTAAAACTCGCAGAGGAAAGAGTGGAAATCCCTGAGGAAAAACGTGTGGCGCTGATCCGCCGCGGGAACGAGCTCTTCAACAAGGGCAACATTGAACTTGCGAAGAAGGTTTTCCTGACAACGCGTTATGCGGACGGTCTGATCCGTCTGGGTGACAAGTATATCGCCCTGAAGAAACCGCTTGAAGCGTTTCGCATGTACTGGATTGCGCAGAGTGCAAACAAGAGGGATGCTCTTGTGCAGAGGATGGCATGTGTGATAAAAAATTGGCTGAAAGAAGAGAGGTAAACGGGAATGGCAAGTGATATTTCCAGTAACAATGGGGAAGGAATGCTAAATGATCAGCATTTTGAGTTGCCGCAGGATGCGGCTCTTGAAAATGCCACCAACACCATTATCGCTGAACTCTCCAAAAAGGGATATACCTATCTGAAAGAAGACCTCCTGGACGAGGCGGAGGAAAATTTCTACAAGATCCTGGAGTACGAGCCAGAGAATAACTACGCCCTGGTAGGCCTTGGCGATGTCAAGCGCAAGAAGAGCCGCTATATTGACGCAATAGATTTCTACCAGCGCTGTCTCTTGTACCATGAGGGCAATAATTACGCCCTGTTTGGACTTGCGGACTGCTACAAGGCCCTTGGACAATTCCAGAAGGCCATTGACATATGGGAAAAATACCTTCTCCATGACGAGAACAACATCACCGTGCTCACGCGCGTGGCTGACGCATACAGGAAGGTGAAGAACTTCAAGAAATCCCGCGACCTGTACCTGAAGGTGCTTGAAAAGGAAGCAGGGAATGCCTATGCACTCATCGGCCTGGGCCATCTGCATTATGATTTCAAGGAATTTGAGACAGCCCTGAGGTATTGGGAAAAGATGATGCTCATCAACCAGGAAAACGTGGATATCCGCGTGCTCACTTCAATCGGCAACTGTCACCGCAAGCTGAAAACATTCGAGAAGGGGCTTGCCTACTTTGAGGAGGCTTTGAAGTCAGAGCCCAGCAACTTCTACGCGCTCTTTGGCATTGCAGACTGTTTCCGCGGCATGAACAGGCACGAGGAATCGCTCCATTACTGGATGAAGATACTGGACAGGGACTCCGCCAACAAGGTAATTCTCACCCGCGCTGGGGATGCTTTGCGGAACCTTGGACGCATGGAAGAAGCGGAAGAATATTACAAGCGTGCACTTAATATTGAATTTGACACATACGCGGTGCTGGGCCTGGCACTCATCAACAAGGCAAAGGGGAATTTCCTGGAGGCGCTGGAATCCTTGACCAGGCTCCTGGTCAATGAATCCAAGAATCCCAGGCTCTATATTGAAATTGCCGAGTGTTATATGGAACTTGGAAGCAGGGACAAGGCCCAGTCAATTCTAACGCGTTTCCTGCGCACAGGCCAGAAAAACGCGAGGATTTCAGAACTGCTGGAAAAGACAAAGTAAAATCCAGTCAGATTAATTTATGGAAAATAAAAAGCGGTGTATAATATCGCCGATTTTTTTATTTACTCCAAGACTGCCCGTATTCTCCGAACACCCGCGGAGGAAGACTGTTCCTTGGTTATCTTGAAGACTCCCAAATCAGAGGTGTTCTCAACATGCGGACCGCCACAGACCTCGCGGGAAAAATCACCCATGGTGTAAACCTTTACGATTTTTTCATATTTTTCCCCGAACAAAGCCATTGCCCCTGATTTTTTTGCTTCTTCAAGGTCCATCATCTGCATGTTCACGGGCAGCTTGCGTTTGATCTGTTCGTTTACGATTGCTTCAACCTGGCTGATCTGGGCATCAGTCATCTTGTCAGGGTGGACAAAGTCGAAGCGAAGGCGTTCAACCGTGATATTGCTTCCCTTTTGTTGTACATGATCTCCCAGAACCATGCGGAGCGCCTTGTGGAGCAAATGGGTTGCGGTGTGGAGCTTCCGTGTCATTTCAGTATTGTCCGCGAGGCCTCCCTTGAAGACCTTGTCCGCCCCCTGTTTTGAAAGCTCCTGGTGAGCTTCAAAGGCCTTGTTGAAATCCTCGCGGTCCACGGTCATGCCGTGTTCCGATGCAAGTTCCTCTGTTATTTCAAGCGGAAAGCCGAAGGTGTCATACAACCGGAATGCCACGCGGCCGGGGATGACCTTCTTTGGATTTTTCATGAGATTTGGGAGCAGTTTTTCAAACTCGTGCTCGCCCTTTTTAAGTGTCTCGAAGAAGCGCTCCTCTTCGGCCGCGACCTCCTCTGCAATATTTTTTTCACGCTCTGCAAGCTCAGGGTAGGTTGTTTTGTAGATTGAAATGCATTCGCCTGCGGGCTTTCCCAGAAACTTGTCTTCAAGCCCCAACTTGCGGCCATGCCTG
>RPPD01000149.1 GCA_003818675.1 Spirochaetaceae bacterium | reverse complement strand
TTTCAAAAGCACTTGATTCAGTATCAGTAAGGTTTTACGCTGGATTTGATCCCACCGGTCCCAGTCTGCATGTGGGGCACATGGTACCTCTTTTTGCCATGGCCCATCTTCAAAAAGCAGGACATCGCCCGATTGCAGTAGTTGGCGGCGGCACGGCCCGAATTGGTGATCCATCGGGCAAAACAGAAACGCGCAAGATGCTCACTGTCCAGGACATCAAAAAGAACGCAGAATGCCTGAAAAAACAGATTTCACGCTTTATAACCTTTGATAATGAAAAAGCCCTGATGGTTGACAATGCAGATTGGCTCGCTCCGCTGAATTATATAAATTTCCTGCGCGACATAGGCCGCCACTTTTCTGTAAACCGCATGCTCTCGTTTGAGACATACAAGATGCGTCTGGAAACAGGGCTTTCATTTATTGAATTCAACTACCAGCTCCTCCAGTCATATGACTTCCTCGTGCTTTTCCAGAAATACGGGTGTACTCTTCAAATTGGCGGTGATGACCAGTGGGGAAACATCATCATGGGAATGGAACTCATCCGCCGCATAGAAGGCAAGGAAGCCCATGGACTCACATTTCCCCTTGTCACCCGAACTGATGGAAAAAAGATGGGCAAGACAGAGAAGGGGAGCCTCTTCCTCAATCCTGAAATGACTGCTCCATATGATTTCTATCAGTATTGGGTCAATATCCCGGACGATGATGTTGAAAACTTTCTCCTGATATTTACATTCCTTTCTGTTAAAGAAATAAAACAACTTTCTTCACTCAAGAATGCCGAGATAAACCGTGCCAAGGAAATCCTGGCTTTTGAATTGACAAAGACCATTCATGGCGAGGCTGAAGCTGTCAATGCCCGGGACGCGGCAAAAGCGCTTTTCGGGAAAGGCGGTGATGGCGACCTGGCGGCAATGCCTTCTATCCATATAGCAAAACCGGAAATTGAAAACGGAATCAATGTCGTTGACCTTTTTGCCAGAACCAGTCTTTGCAGTTCGAAAGCAGAAGCCAGACGTCTAATTACACAGGGTGGTGCGTTTATAAATGATACAAGCGTTAGTGATATAAATACTGCTATTTATTTGAGCGAAAAAAAAGAACTCCCAAAGGATATTAAACCAATTTTCCTGAATGAAAAGAATCCCATTCTTCGTGCGGGGAAAAAAAGATATTTTCGTATCATCATAGATTGATTTATCGATATGGTTCCCCTATAATTGGGAAGTGCGGAGGAGGTTCGTCATGAAAAAACTCGAAACCAAGTATATAAGAACCGGATTGTTCGGAATCCTTATAATATTCTTTTTTCTTCCATTCCTTGTCGTGTCATGCCCAAATCATGGAAGCAGAGAAATAAACGGTGTCCAGGTCGCATTTGGATATTCAGTAAGCGGGGGATCACTTTCAACTGTTACAGATAATCAATATTTTCCGCCTGCAATACCGGGAATAATCGCAATGATAGCAGCGCTTGCTGGTGTTATTTTTTCTTTTTTCAAAAAACAGATTTCGTTCATACTATGCATAATTGCAGCAGTTGTAGGATTTTCTTCAATGTTTCTGCTAAAATTAAATATTGACGCAGAAGCGGCAAAAAAGGCCGGTGATGGTCTTATTGTACGCTATGCATATGGGTATTGGCTGGCACTAGGCGGATTCATCATTGTATTATTGCTGATAATACTTCTTTATTTTGCGGATGGTTTAAAAATGCAGTTTAAAATGCCTTTCAAACTACCAATAAAATTGAAAAGACATTCCTCTCCAGGAAAAGTAACCAGATCAAGAAGAACCAGAAGAAGACGTTGAATTTCTTGTTATCTGGAAAAATTACTGCTTTTTATCCTTTATCCTTTATGCAAAAAAAAGCCCTTGCTTTATCTGCAAGGGCATAGATCCAAAAGCATGCAGCAAATATTATTTTCTTTTTGAAATTTCTTCCTCAAACCATGCAAACAGTTCTGCGCTCACATTTTCAGTGGCTTCCTCGCATAGTGGCAGAATTTGTTTTGCATTAAACAGTCCATCAAGCGCAAATTTCAGGTCTTTATTGGAATATGCAACACTATAGGAATCCATGAGTGATTTACCGTCTTTGTCTGTGCAGGTTACATAAAGCGTTGCCCTTACCCGTGCTATTCCAAAACCACCGATTGAAATGGTTTTTTCAAGCTTGTAAATTGCTGTAATTGAGATTACGGCGTCGGCACCAAGCGACTTCAAAATATTTTGCGCATCTTTTTCAGTTGCAGGAATATATTTGTATCCTTTTGGTATTGACATGAAAGCTCCCAAAAAAGACCGCAATCCATCGTTGACAGCTTTATATTCATTTGAATTGATAACGTCTTCTTCCGGTATAATTTTAAAAGGAAGTACTTTTGTATAATCAGTAAAAAAATCTTCCTTGAGCTTTTCTGCGATTGGCTGGAGCATCAGATCATCAAACTGAATAAGCTGGCTGATCCCCGCTATATCACCCTTGAAATCACTGGTATCAATTCTTTTGTCGACATTCATGGATATCAGAAATGCCTTTTCCACTTTGGAAATACCAACCCTGTCAAGGCTTGAGCAGGAAATGACAGACATTGATATCAACAGAATTACAAGAATCAGAATAATTTTCTTCATAATTAAATCCTCCGGATTATTAATAGACGATGATTATTTTATCACCATATAAAAATAAAACAATGTTTTTATTAAAATAAATTATTTGTTGTTTTCAATTATTGAAATCTGGTACTTGAAGTCCTCAATTTCCTTTATCCAGAATGCCCTTGTTCCCCAGGCAGGAAAATGTCTGCTAAAATCAAAATCGTTTTTCTGCCTTGCACACCAGAGGAGAAAATATACCATCCTCATAAGCCGCAGGGGTTCTATCAGACGCAAAGTTCTGTAATCAAATGATGAAAACTGCTCATAGCCCTCAAGAAGAAGGTTAATCTCCATTTGACATTTATTTGCATGATCAGGCAGCAGAAGCCAGAAATCCTGGACAGGCGGGCCTGACATCATGTCGTCAAAATCAAAGAGAAGAAGTCCCTCAGGTCCGCGGTCTAATATATTCCCCCTGTGGCAGTCCGCGTGTATCCGCTGGCATGAAACGCCGGAAAACATCGGTGTTATCAATTCAAGTCCATGCCTGAGGAGTGTAAAAAACTCGTCCCGCTCATCGATGCTGACAAGTCCCGTATCTTCCAGTTCGGCCAGATACGGAATGGTTGTTTTTTCCGGCAGGCATTCCAGCCGGTGAATGCTTTTTCTCCTTCGGCCGGCTTCATGAACCCGGCCGACAAGCCGGCCGAGCTTCAACCAGTCAGAATCAGCCTCGGCATCAAAGTTGCGGCCGGCCTTCAGCGGAAAGAGCGCAAAGAAGAATGAATATAAAGCTTCCTCATGTTCAAGTGACAACTCGCTTAAGGATTCCCCGTCATTGTCACGGATCGGCGCCACAACCGGTATTTCCGACTCATCACAATCAAAGAGAAGCTGGTGTTCCTCAAGTATTGCTTCCCTTGTCCATCTTCCGGGACGGTAGTATTTGACAGCATATTTGTTGCCGTTACCGTCCTGTATGCCATACACGCGGTTGATATAGCTGGGGAATGGAGTTATCAATCCATCGATCGAAAGAGAGTAAGCCTCTTCTACGGCTCCGGAGATGATTTCCGGGAATAGCAGGTCATAATGTCCCTGCGGTTTTGCTTTCATTTTTCTCCCCACTTGAAATATGTGATTACAGTAATATACTTTCAGTCTATGGACAACTATATTCTTGCAATGGACCAGGGGACAACCAGTTCACGCTCCATCCTGTTTGACAAGAATGGCAAAGAAGTCGCCATATCCCGGAAAGAAATCCGGCAGTATTATCCTCGACCAGGCTGGGTGGAACATGATCCATATGAAATCTGGGAAACACAACTTGCTACAGCACGGGATGTTTTGAAGAAGAGCGGAATTGGCCCGGAGTCTGTTGCCGCAATAGGCATTACAAACCAGCGTGAAACAGTCGTCATATGGGAACGCAATACCGGCAGACCGGTTGCTCCGGCGATTGTATGGCAGTGCCGCCGCACAAAGGAAATCTGCGATGATCTTAAAGCCAGGGGCCTTGAAAAGTTGTTTAAAGAAAAGACAGGCCTTGTCATAGATCCGTATTTTTCAGGAACAAAGATCAGCTGGATGCTGGAGAATGTCAGCGGACTGAAAGCCAAAGCCGACAAGGGGGAGCTGCTTTTCGGTACCATTGATTCCTGGTTGATCTACAATCTCACAGGCCTTCACCTCACAGAACCGTCCAATTATTCACGAACCATGTTGTACAATATCAATATTGGTACAACTGACCGCGAAATCCTGGGAATTCTCGGGATTCCCTTTGAAATGTGCCCATTGCACAAATTCTCTTCAGGGGATTTTGGAAAAACAAAGGCTCCACTTTTTGGAAAGGAAATACGCATTGCAGGGGTTGCAGGAGATCAGCAGGCGGCACTATTCGGGCAGACCTGCTTTTCCGAGGGTGAAATCAAGAACACTTACGGTACAGGCTGTTTTACCCTGGAAAACACCGGAACCAACATAGTAAGATCCAAAAACAACCTTCTGACGACAGTGGCCTGGGATCTTGAAAATGGGCCTGTTTATGCCCTTGAGGGCTCTGTATTTGTAGCAGGGGCTGTTGTGCAGTGGCTCAGGGATGAATTGAAATTGATCTCAAATGCCGAAGAAACCTGTGCTATCGCCCTGTCTGTCGCAGATACAGGAGGTGTATACTGTGTACCTGCGTTCACAGGCCTTGGAGCGCCTTACTGGGATGATGGAGCGAGGGGAACCTTTGTGGGGATAACACGCGGCACGGGAAAAGCCCACTTTGTACGCGCCGCTCTTGAAAGCATTGCGTTCCAGAGCGCTGATCTCATCCGGGCAATAGAGAATGACTCAGGCAAAAAAATCACTGAACTCAAGGTGGACGGAGGCGCATCCCGAAACGATTTTTTGATGCAATTCCAGGCTGACATACTCGGTATTCCGGTTGTGACAGCACAGACACCTGATACGACAGCGCTTGGCGGGGCATTTTTAGCAGGTCTCGGCGTGGGATTTTGGGACAGTCAGGAAACTATCAGGAAAACATGGAAAAGAAAAAAGCAGTATATGCCGCGGATGGCTGATGCATTGCGTGAGCGTCTTTTGTCAGGATGGCGGGATGCAGTGGCGGCATCACGCGTTTTTAAAAATAACAAAACAGAATAAAAAGGAGGCTGCCCAACTTCTGGGACAGCCTCTATTACAGCTTAAAAATCAATCGACAATCCAAAAAAGCCTTGTCCAGGCGCAGAATAGACCATGGTATCACCATATGCTGTTTTTGCCTTGGTAAAAGTGTACGTGGTGGCTATTCCATCATAGGAATAGAGGAGACCAGGTTCCTGCATGTCTATTGCCATGAGATAATTGGTCGAGATGAAGTATGCATAGTTCGTACCGCGGAAAAACAGTTTTCCGGCATTATATGTTGTTGTGCTTAAGATTGAAGACTGAACGCATACCGGTGAGTTAATGGTTGAGACATCATAGACCCTGATGTATAAATCACTGTTATAATTGCAGACCACATAAAGCATTTCATTGTGGTACCGTGCATCATTGACGCTCCCGTTTGTCCCAAAATCATTGATGGTTTGTGTGAGCACTGGTGAAGATACGGAACTGATATCATAAAGGAATATGTCCTTGCCAGTGCTCCTGAGAATGAGATAGTTTTCATCAATATTCATTTGTCCTGCATCATGAGTTAAAGGGGTGACAATTCTTGTGACAAACTGCGGATTTTCCGGTGATGCGAGATTGAATATCTGGACGCTGTTTTTGTCGCCGACAAAAAGGTAATTATTTTTCACGAGAACCTTTTCGGCATCATTGAACGCAGTGGACGGTACAACGTACTTGACCTTTGAGATAGTATCGCCGGTAAGTTTGCCGATAAAGAATGAACGTCTGCACGCGGCATAAATATATCCGTTGGCCGCGGCCACAGAATAGAAATTATCGCAGACAGAAGTTTGCTTTAGATCGCAGAAACTGTGTACAAAACGCGGATTCTCTGGATCTGA
>RPPD01000148.1 GCA_003818675.1 Spirochaetaceae bacterium | reverse complement strand
CCAAGGCGCTCATTCACGAGGCTGCCGCGAACCTCATCACAATTGGAAAAAGCCTCAAACTCATAATAGACGACCACTCCCGCACCCCTCACGAACTTATTATCAACTGGAAGGAAATTGAGCTTGCTGCAGACAAAAACCTTAATGACTTCATGGTGGCCGTTTACAAGAAGCTTTATTACATGGTGAAACTACTGCAGATTTTTTCAAAGGAAGATTGAAATGTCCACCCGCAAGGTCTATTTCATTTCATTGCCATCAGGAAGTTCTGTAAAGGACCAGGCTCAGGCAGCGGAAACCCTGCTCGCCTCACAGGAAGAGCTCTCCATCTTTGATAAAAATGAGAAAGTGGCAATCAAGCTACATGTCGGGGAAAAAAATAACGATACACATGTAGGTCCTGAGACAATCCGCAAAGTCGTAGACTGGGTGAAGCAGATGCAGGCCAAACCGTTTCTCACAGAAACATCCACACTCTACAAGGGCCTGCGTTCGGACGGTCTCACACACCTGGAACACGCCTATAACCATGGTTTTACCCATGGCAAAACCGGCGCCGTCTTCATCATGGCCGATGGGCTTCTGGGTTCCACTGAAATAGAGGTCCAAATCCCGGGGATCCTTTTTACAAGCGTCAACATCGCACGGGAGGCGGTGCTGGCGGACGGCCTGGTAGTTGTAAGCCATCCAACCGGCCACATGCAGGTGGGCATGGGTGCATGTATCAAGAACCTGGGCATGGGACTGGCAAGCCGCAAGGGCAAACTTCGCCAGCACAGTTCAATAAAACCCTACATCAAAAAAGAGCTCTGCACGCTCTGCAAGTCCTGCATACGCTGGTGTCCTGAAAACACGATTGTTGAACAGGAAGAAAAGGCTTTCATTGTCTCAGAAAAGTGCACGGGCTGCGGCGAATGCCTTGCGGTCTGTCGCTACCATGCAGTGGCCTACAACTGGGGTGTCGAATCCCCTGATTTGCAGAAGCGCATGGCTGAACACGCCCTGGGCGCGGTGATGAACAAGAAAAACAAGATAGTCTGCATGAACGTTCTCACAAACATGACCAGGGACTGCGACTGCTTCGCGATAAAGCAGACTCCGGTCATCGCTGACATCGGTATCCTGCTCTCGGCAGACCCGGTGGCCATCGACCAGGCCACGCTTGATCTTACGCAGCAGAAGGATGGCTTTGGCCTTGCTCACGACAGCTATCCCGACTTTGATCCCACGCTCCAGCTTTCTCATGCCGAGGAAATCGGCCTGGGCAGCCGTAAATACGAACTGGTCCAGGTCTGAACGGCAACAGAAGATCCGGGGAAAATCCGGAAAAATCAGACAGGATTTACAAGATTAACATGATAGAGATCCTTAAACCCTGATCTGGATTCTTATCCTGTAAATCCTGTCCAAATTCTCTTCATTCGTCTTTTCTTAAACAGATTATAAACCGCGGATTCCCCCGCACGCGTAACCCGCGCGGGTACGCAAATTTACGGTGGAAGCGGGCAATTCCAATTCGTCCTGCTGGAAAATATGGGCGGCCTCCGCAGTGCTGAGCGTTTCATGGGATTTTAACGAAGATGGAACAATTGAATCACATGTAACGAGTTATACATTCAGAGAATTTACTAATGGACTATACACAGTCAGTCTCACTGTTACAGACGCGTATTCATTTTCACAAACTACTTCTTATTATCTTTTTGTTTCGAATAGCGGGCTGGATATCCCGGGTTTGCCACCAAAGACAACCCTCATCACCCCGGCAAACGGGGCTGTAGATATTCCAACCAATGCTTCTTTTCAATGGACGAATGTGAGCAGTGGCATATTGGGAGGGCTTGATTATGAATTATTTGTAAGCCCGAACTCCGATTTTTTCGACTGCTTGCCCGTGACTTATAATTCTAACAATTCTGGCGCATTACCGGGTGTCTTTACAGTCTTGTCGCTTGCCCTCATTCCAGGCCTTTTCATAATCAGGCATCGTTTCTCTCAAAAAAGGAAAAAAGCAAACATGATCATTATGATTGTTTTGATTTTCCTAGTTTTAATTTCATGTTCGTTACCCCAGAGTTCCTCCAAAACCGGTCCAACAGTGCCGTTACAGACTGGGACGCAGTATTTCTATAAAGTGAGAACAGTCAATCAATAAGGCATGTCCAACGAAAGTGACATATGGAGTTTCACGACTAAATAGAGGGACTGGCAAGCGCGTAGCGTTTGAAGGTGAATGTTTTGGTTCTCATCTGCGTATGCGCGCGCGAGAAACGCACGCGCAGAAATCCGTGGTTGCTTCCTTCCCCTCCCGCCTCTCGCTGAACAGAAACGAATTGTCGCCAAAATCGATCAACTGATGGCGCTCTGCGACAGGCTTGAAAGCCGGATTACCGCAGCCGGTGAAAAACAAACCGCCATCTTGAATGCAGTCATGGCCAGAGTGTAGGAAGTACGGATTTAGTTTTATCTCGATCTGTGTCAATCCGCATTCATCCGCGGTTACCGCTGTTTATATCTCGCACTCGATTATCCCGGCGAAGTCCATATTCACGAAACTCCCGGCCACACACCGGGCCAAAGTCCCATGTGCGACCACGATGATTTTACTGTACTGCCTGTAGCGCTGGAGCACGGCGAGCGCCCTCGCTCTCACGAACTCGCCGGTCTCATACAGTCCCTCTGATCCTGCAGGCGGAATGCCATTGTTGTCTCGCAATTCCCGATAGCGACGGAGGGCCTCGGGTTCGCTCACGTACTCCGTGAAGTCGGACGCGACATCCCACTCGCGCAGGTCGTATTCCACAAAGAAAGGGAGACCGAGCCTGCGGTTTATTATCCCGGCTGTCTGCATGGCCCTGGTGTATGGAGACGCTATCATTATGTCGGCGCCCGCCAGGCGTGGATCGTTTGCCGTCTCCTCGACCTTTATAATCCCAGCCCGGTCAAGCGGTCAATAGTTCTTCAGCGCATACGGGAGCTTTCGCTCATCAGATATCGAGTAATCCGGTTTTCCGTGCCGCACAAAAATTATCTTCATGTTTGTCATTATATCCATATGATCCTCATCCGGCAATCCAGACCTTACCTCCGCCGCATTCGGTTGACGAGCATGCGCCAAGACCGTAGAATGTGACTGCAAGGAGCCCCTATGCCCGGAATCACTCCATGTACAAAGCTTGCATGGAAGAACCATTCTCTCGACTTCTCGAAAAAAATCTATATCATGGGTATCATCAATTTCACTCCTGACTCCTTCTATCCCGGCAGCAGGATATCCTCAATTGACTTCGCGCTTACTCGTGCAGCAGAAATGATTGCTGAAGGGGCAGACATCCTGGATATTGGCGGCGAATCAACGCGTCCAGGTTCTTTGGCCGTGGATGCGTCAGAAGAAATCAAACGGGTTGTCCCATTAATCCACGAGATAAAGGCGCGTCATGACATCATTGTCTCGGTAGATACAAAAAAAAGTGGCGTTGCCGCAGCAGCTTTGGAGGCTGGCACTGACATGATCAACACGGTCGCGGGTCTGCGCGATGATGACGAGTTTGCGCGCCTTGTTGCCCGCGCAGATGTTCCCGTTGTGATCATGCACATGAAGGGCATACCGCAGAGCATGCAGGACAAGCCATTTTACAATGATCCGGTAGCGGAAATCAGCGCTGAACTGGAATCGTTGTGCGCTCACGCCATGGAATGCAAGGTGGCGCGCGATAAAATCATCATTGATCCCGGCATTGGTTTTGGCAAACGGGTTTCCGACAACCTGGCCATACTTGCAAATATCCCCGCATTCGCGTCACTTGGCTTTCCCATATTGATAGGGCTTTCGCGAAAGTCATTCCTGGGCGAGGTCACGCACAGGCCGGTGGAGGAGCGACTCGCGGGAACTGTGGCCGCGCATGCAATGGCAGTCGCAGGCGGTGTAAATTTTCTGCGCGTGCATGACGTTGCAGAGGCTGTTGATGCCGCGGCTGTCGCCATGGCAATAAAAAACGCAGCGATAAAGGATAAATAAATGGCGCGTGTTTTTTCTCAAATGAGTACCGGGATTCCCGGACTTGATTCGGTGTTTCTGGGTGTCAGGCCTGGCGACAACATCGTCTTCCAGGTTGACTCGATTTCAGACTACATTCCATTTGTCCACCCTTTCTGCCGCGAGGCAATACTGGAAAAGCGCGATCTAATATATTTCCGTTTTGCGAATCATCCGCCCCTTTTGCCCGAGGACATCCAGGCGCATGTCTACAACCTTGACCCCAACGAAGGATTTGAAAACTTCATCTCGGCGATATTTGACGTCATAGAAAAGTATGGCGAGGGCGCTTGCTATGTCTTTGACTGCCTTTCCGACCTTGCGGCAGACTGGTACTCGGACCGGATGCTCGCCAACTTTTTCATGCTAACCTGTCCATACCTGTATGATTTCGAGACCGCCACCTACTTTGCGCTCGTGCGCAACCACCACATGGCTGTCGCAATAAACGCCATCCACGACACGGCGCAGGTAATTGTGGACGTATACAGAAAAAATCAGGAGCTCTTTCTGCACCCCCTCAAGGTATATAAACGCCATTCCGCCACGATGTACATGCTCCACCGTTGGATAGGGGAATCCTTCATCCCGGTCACGCAGAGCTCGGTCATTGCCGGCATCATGACCTCGGTACCGCAGCCATGGCTTGATTTCACGCTGCAGCAGTATGACACATGGACAAAGACTTTCAGCCGAGCTTCACAAATCACGTCCAGGAACGCCGGGAGCACGGAGGCGAAACACCCGGCTGAAGTTTCAAGCCTAAAAAGCCAGCTCCTCCGCATGGCATTCACCCGGGACCCGAGGATACTGAAACTGGCCGAGAAATATTTCTCTCTCTCGCGTCTCGTCGAAGTCGGCAAGCGGATGATAGGCACAGGGCTTGTCGGCGGAAAGTCGATCGGCATGCTTTTGGCCAGGGAGATTCTCGTGCACAATGATCCGGCCTGGGATAAAATGCTCGAGCCACACGATTCATTCTATATCGGTTCGGATGTCTTTTACTCGTATCTGATCCAGAACGGATGCTGGTGGCTCAGACGCAGACTGATAAAAGCCGGGATCCTGCGCAATTCCGCGGAGGAAGTCCGCAACAAGCTCATGAACGGGACATTCCCGGAGGAAATTCTCTCCCAGTTCGAGGAAATGCTCGGCTACTTCGGCCAGTCGCCCATCATCGTGCGTTCCTCGAGCTTGCTCGAAGACGCGTATGGCAATGCGTTCTCGGGCAAGTACGAAAGCGTTTTCTGCGCCAACCAGGGCACGCCGGGTGAACGCCTGGAGGCATTCCTGGAAGCGGTCCGCACCGTCTATTCCAGCACACTCACCTTCGAAGCCCTTTCATACCGCAACCATCGGGGACTCCTCGAATCCGACGAGCAAATGGCACTGCTTGTCCAGCGCGTTTCCGGAACCAGGCATGACAACCTGTATTTCCCGGAATTGGCCGGCGTAGCCTTCTCCTTCAATCCCTATGTCTGGAGCAGGGACATCGATCCGGCCTCAGGTGTAATGCGCCTGGTCTTCGGACTCGGTACGCGCGCGGTGGACCGCTGCGACGACGACTACACCCGCGTGGTCTCCTTGAGCTCGCCCCTGAAAAGACCGGTCGGAGAGCTGGTCGAGATCAGTCGCTTTTCACAGCACAAGGTCGATCTCCTTGATCTGGAGAAAAACCTGCATGTCACACGCGATTTCACCGAAGTCTGCAAACATTCACAGGACATACGGCTTGATCTTGTCGCGACCAGGGACGGTGAAGCGACGCGCAGAATGGAAGAACAAAATATCCGAGGAGAAGCCCCCTTCATCCTGACCTTTGACAAAATACTATCAAACACGCGATTTGTCGAAGACATGAAGAGACTTCTCCAGACTCTTCAGAAGGCGTATGAGTATCCGGTTGACATTGAGTTTACGGCCAATTTCAATGAAGACCAGGGGTATTCAATCAACCTCCTTCAGTGCAGACCGTTCCAGGTAAAGGATGAACAGGCAGTTGTAAAAACCCCGGAGAACCTCAAACCAGATTCTGTAATAATGAGATCAGCGGGACCCATAATAGGAACGAGCGCAGCGGTCCAGGTAGACCGTCTTGTCTATGTTGTGCCCGAAACCT